>CAIYPU010000087.1 GCA_903928225.1 uncultured Chlorobiaceae bacterium | reverse complement strand
GGCATAAACAGCCATCGAAGAACTTGACGAGCGCATCAGCGCGTCTGCGATGAGGGTACTGCCAAGCCCCTGCCCCTGATAGTTCTTGTCGATGGCGAGTCGCCCCAATCTCGATGCCGGTACAGCATGATAATGGGGCATTCTGACGGCCAGTTTTTCCGGCAGTTGCAGCAAAGGAACCTGGGCTGCTGAAAGTGTATAGAACCCTGCAATTCTCTCGTTACTGCAGTCGATCGCTACAAAGCACTTAGCGAGATTTCTTTTCACATCCTGACCGGCACGTTCGGAAAAATAGCGGTCGAGCAGGTCGGAGCCGCTGCAGAATCCGGACTTCTGATGTTCACGGCTCAACGGGGTTATCGAGAATTTCGGGAAACTCATGGGCACAAAACAGCTCAGTCGTTCATACCTGTAAGTGCCGAATGCCTTTCGAATGCACGTCTGAGAGCGTCATTCGGCTCAGGTGGATTGAGCAGGGCTTCGGCAAAAGCCTCTTGTCCTTCAACTGACAGCTGAACGATAAAATTCTCTTCGATTGCCTTTGCGGCGGCTTCGAGAGCAGCATGTATGACAAAATCGGTTACTGTTCTTCCCTGAATCTCTGCAGCAAGTTTTATCCGGGTATGGGTTGTCCTGGAGATTCTTGCTTCAAGACGGGCTTTGCTGTCGGTGTTTTGCTTTGGATCTTTCCGGGCAGCTGATTCAGGAGTGCCGGCACCCATGCTTTTTTTTGCCGTACCGATATTGATCCTTGACTGCTTTGTTCCGGTATCGGATGATTGTTGATCGGCTGTTTTGCCTTTTTCCTTGACGTTCGTTTTCATGATAGCTCTTGTTTTGTACGGCAATTTACCGGAATATACAAATTTTAATGTCATCGAGGCAAAAATGCAAATACAGGCCAATTCGGATTAATTCCGGAATCTGGTAATAAATATTTCCAGTTGTTATATTATTCGGAAAGAATCGTTACCGGATGATTTGCTATGATTGAAATGCTCAAGGAAATAATCCTCGATTTTCAGGATGTTGATCTGTCAACGGGCGTGCCCAGACGGGTTGCGGTTTCGTCAATGTCCGGCAAGGCAACGGTATGCATCGGAGTTCGTCGCAGCGGAAAGTCGACCTTCATGTTCCAGCTGATGCAGAAACTTCTGGATACGGGCGTTTCGCGACAGAACATACTCTACCTCAATTTCTTCGATGATCGCCTGCACAACCTGAAGCATGAGGGTTTGGGGGTGATTCTGGAAGCCTATTTCTCGCTCTATCCCGAAAAGAAAAATACCGAGAAGGTGTACTGTTTTTTCGATGAGATCCAGGTTGTTCCCGGATGGGAAGCTTTCGTTGACCGGTTGCTGCGCATGGAACGCTGTGAGGTTTACATTACCGGGTCGTCGGCACAGATGCTCTCACGGGAGATTTCGACCCAGATGCGCGGAAGGGCGCTGTCGTGGGAAATGTTTCCGTTTTCATTTCGGGAATTTCTCGACTGGAAAAAGGTTGAAAGCGAGGGCATGCTTTCAGGCAAGAAGCGTTTGGTCATCCTGAATGCCTTCGAGGAGTACTGGCAAACCGGTGGATTTCCTGAAGTTGCCGGGCTCGACCAGCGGTTGCGCCTGAAGATCCACCAGGAATATTTCAACACCATGTTGTTTCGCGACCTTGTCGAGCGTCATGATATAGCCCATCCGAGGGCGATTGCGGATCTTGCGCACTGGCTTGTGGACAATACAGGTTCTCTTTATTCCGTCAACAACCTGACCGGTTACCTGAAATCCCTTGGTCACAAGGTACCCAAATCTTCAGTCTCCGATTACCTCAGATGGTTTGAAGATGCCTATGTCCTGTTCACCGTGCGCATTTTTGACGCATCGTTGTCAAGGGCCAACACAAACCCCAAGAAGATCTACTGCGTTGATCATGCACTGGTGCGGTCAATCAGCTCGGGTATTCTCGCGAACTCTGGCCATATTCTGGAAAACCTCGTGTTCACGTCGCTTCGCCGGACATCGCCGGATATCTTTTACTATAAATCAAAAACCGGCAGAGAGGTTGATTTTATCGTCGGACGACACGGTTTGCCGCGAATGCTTGTCCAGGTTTGTGAATCGATGGCTGCAGAACAGACACGCAAGCGGGAAACTGCCGCGCTTGGCGAAGCCATGAGGGAACTGCAGTTGACTGAAAGTACCATTGTGACGCGCAATGAGGAAGGGAGGATAACAGTCGATACAGGGTATATCAATGTTGTTCCGGTTTGGAAGTTTCTCCTTAACCTTCAGGATATCATATGATGAGGGATACGGGGGTCGGGATATCCTTTCGGGATCTTTCGGTTAAAACTTGATCGGGAGCCTGTAATGATGAACCCGCTGACCCTTTGCATTACGGGAAGCACTGATGGTATCGGTCTTGCGGCGGCGAAGCGGTTCGCTTCGGCGGGGCACCGGGTAATCGTGCATGGCCGCGATGCTTCGAGGATCAGCAGCGCATATTCGGATATTCTCCAAGCCGCAGGCGTGGAACCGATTGGCGCGATCGAAGCCGATTTCATCGATCTCGACGCCGTTCATGCCATGGGCAGGG
The DNA here is from genome assembly GCA_903928225.1 of uncultured Chlorobiaceae bacterium. Taxonomy (GTDB): domain Bacteria; phylum Bacteroidota; class Chlorobiia; order Chlorobiales; family Chlorobiaceae; genus Chlorobium. The sequence continues at coordinate 2,277 of CAIYPU010000087.1, read as the reverse complement.
AGCTCTGCGGACGTTATTCCGGCATCGACCTGCTGATCAACAACGCCGCGGTCTATATGGCCGAACGAACACTCGCAGCGGAAGGATACGAGATGACGTTTACGGTCAATTACCTCGCCCATGTACTGCTTACGAATACTGTAAATCCGATGCTGATCGAGAACGGGGGCTCGGTGCTCAATGTGAGTTCGGTCGATCATCACAGCGCCGTGTTCGATCCCTCCAATATGCAGGGCGAACGGAGCTATTCGGGATATGAGGCCTACGCCCGGAGCAAGCTCTTCAACATCAGGGAACCTCTATATATTTGTTCCGAAGCTCTATTGCTGCGTTGGGCGGTGCTCGAAATCCTCATGTACTACGTCTACACTCCGGTTTCTCCGCTCCGTCCGCCTTGCACTCTTGCTTCTCACGACAATATATTAGAGGTTCCCGTCAAGTCTGCAGCTGGTGACGTGCCGTTGCGCTCGAACTCCCTCGATCCCGGAGTGATCTCCACCAAGCTGCTCCATGCCGGATGGTCCCTCGGCGGCGACGATGTTTCAGCCGGTGGTGAAGAGCTCTACGCCACGGTTATGACTATTGAAAAGCAGGCCTGCAATGGAGAGTATTTCGAGAACCTGCGCCCAGCAAGGTGTTCACCGGTTGCCATGGACCCTCTTCAGAGAAAGGAACTTGCCGAACTGACCGAAAACATGCTGCAGCGCTCAGGATTGTGACATGGTGAACGGTAGCCCGTGTATCCTGCATGTTGTTCAGTGAACATGAACTCAACGCAGGCTTACGGTTTACAGCATTCCTACAGGTACGTTATCGGTGGTTGATGTGATCGGGACATACATGGGGGCAAGCGAGATGATGCAACCATGCCCAATCGGTTGTTTCAGTGTTCGAAGTACCTCGAAATGACGAATGGCTTCTTTTCCCGGACTTGCCGATTTTTTTATTTCGACCGGAAAAAGTGTGCTGTCCTGATGAATGAGCAGATCGATTTCTTTGGCGTCTTTGTCCCGATAGTAATAAAGGGGGGCGCGTTTGCCGTTGTGCCACCAGCTTTTGATAATCTCCGATACCGCCCAGCTTTCAAGAAAGGCTCCTGACATAGCACCCGCTTCCAGCGTTGCGGATGAGGTCCACTCCGTCAGCCATGCCGCAAGTCCCGTATCGAGGAAATACAGTTTCGGGGTTTTCAGCACTCTTTTGTTGATATTGGTGTGCCATGGTTCGAGCAGGTACACGATGCCTGAGTTTTCAAGAATCGAGAGCCACCGTTTTCCGGTCGCATGATTGATGTCGCTGTTCCTGCAAAGGTCCAGGATATTGAGCATCTGACCGGTTCGTGCTGCACAGGAGCGTAGAAATCTCAGGAATGCACTTTCGTCGCCGACATTGGCCAGATCCCGGACATCACGCTGCAGATAGGTCTGGACGTATGAACTGTAGAACAGGTCATGATCGGGAGGCTTCTCCTGATGAAGAGCGGGAAACGATCCAAGCCAGATTTTACGGTAGAGGTCGCGGAGAAGCAGTTGAGGACTTTGTTCACGTTGTTTCATAATTTCCGGAACCGGAAGAAACGGCGGTGCAGAAGGACGGTCCAAAAGCTCTCTCTGCGAGAATCCAAGAAGGTTGACAACTCCGACACGACCGGCGAGCGATTCAGTGACACCCTTCATCAAATGGAATTGCTGTGAACCGGTAAGCCAGAATTTTCCGGCTTTCGGTTCATTGTCTACCGCTATTTTGATGTAAGGCAGGAGCTGGGGAGCGTATTGGATTTCGTCAATGAGAACCGGTGACGTGAAACGTTGCAGGAACAGCGCGGGTTCTTCCCTGGCGAGTGTCCGGATCATCGGGTCGTCAAGAGTGACATAAGACCGCTCATCTCCTGCAAGATGTCGAAGGAATGTTGTTTTTCCGGTTTGGCGAGGTCCGGTCAGCAGCATGACGGGGAATTGCAGACTCGCTTGCAGGAAAAAGTGCTCGAGTGTTCTTGTTTTGTACGCCATGATTCGACTAATTTTATTGTCGAGTATAAAAATAGCCGAAATAATAAAAGAAAGCAACAGACAGGAAGTTAGCACTTCTGAGACAGGACGTGCTGTCTCCTTTACATTGTCGTTCCGAATGATTTCCGGACGGATGCCGGGCTGGGGCCCCTGCGATCCCAGGACCCTAATGCACCGAGCATGAAATGCACGGGTCGTAGGCGCGAACCAGCATTTCGCAGAGCTTTTCAGTCTCCCGGTCTGTTTTTCCTGCCTTCACGGCCTCGGC
>CAIYPU010000086.1 GCA_903928225.1 uncultured Chlorobiaceae bacterium | reverse complement strand
GCGAAATTTCAGGCGTCAAGATTTTTCCTGGGCAATACTGTTTATTGGAACTGATGGGGAGTGATGCTATAACAGCGCAAACAGTTTGATGAAAAGGGTCAAGTAGTTTGCAGAATTTGAAGCCGCTTAAAACCGCCTTTAAAATAAGATTTATATTACGTCAACGAGGCTGGCCAGAATACCGTAATAGCCTGGAGTCTTGCCGGCGCGTTGAACGCGCGATTTCCTTCTCCCCCTGGCTGGTTATCTGGTAGTTCAAACGGTCTTGCAAAAGCGCTTTTGTTTGCCTATTGAGGGCATTGATTACCCCAGTCATATCCACTCCGGAACGAAAATCAGTAGCGACGTTTCCAGCTCGATAAAGGTCTATAAGCCTCCTCCCGACCTGGTTATTCGGCACAACCTCCTCCCCTCCATTCATCCGGACAAGTTCTGGGCCTTTCTCTCCAACCCATGTGTATCCGGCCGGAGCAGACATCGATCCTTCAGCCAACCCGAGGACTCCTAAAATCCCGCCAACGGCTTTTTGGGCGAGCGCTTCAATAACAAACTGCATCAGCATTTGGCCGAACGTAGTCGCTACGTTGGTGAGGATCTGGGAAAACGACATCCCGCCCTGAAAAATTGCCTGGGCAAGCTGAGAAGAAAAAAGGCTCACAGACGATGAGAATGCATCAACAGCAGTTTCCTCGAATTTACTACCAACCTGATCAAGGTCTTTATCCCATTGAACATGAATATTTTTGAACGTCTTTTCATCAGCAGATCTCGCGTTTAATCCAGAAACTCTCCCAACGAATGCAGCATTAGTCTGATTAAATCCGCCATACGCTTGAAGAAAGGCCACATTCTCTGACGTCAGCGCCTGGTTGCCAGCAATCTTTTGTCGAATCGTTTGAAGCTCAGCCCTGATTTTCGCATCAAGAGTCTTCTGAATAACAAGATCGATGTAAGACACAAGCGCGTTGTACCGTTCGCCGATTTCACCCGATCGCATCCCATTCAAAGCCATATCGACAGTGATCAAATCATCCTGAATAGCCTGCTCGATATTCGACACCATAGACGAATACAAGGTTTCCTGAAGTTTGGCCCACTCTTCAGCGTCCTTAATATCGTCCTTCGCATCTTTATCGCGCTGTCGAGCAGCTTTTTGAGCCGCAGATAATGCTTTTTTACCAACAGCAACACCTTCTTTTTCAGCCTTTTCCTTGTCTTTTATTACCTGCGCATCGCGCTCTCTGGTTGTCTTGATCTGTTCGTGCCGAAGCTCAGCTTCCTTTATTTCAGCCTGAGATGGAGCAGACATCCCAAGGGCCTTCGCGTAATCTTTCCAGACTTTTTCATCAACGGCAGATAATCCGGATTTCATACTTTTTATCCGGTCCGCCATCCGCCTATTTTCCGCCTGCAGCGCTGTTGTATATTCAGCTGTCTGCCTCGACATTTGCCCAAGAATTGAGGCATCGCCAGTCGCGAATAATCGGAACGACGACATCGCATCATTATACCCAGGCCCCCTGGATATTATTTTTTCATTGGCGGCCGCCTGTTTGACATCATGAAGCCGTGCCTCGATATCCCGCAGTTTGAACTCAAGGGCCTCGAGTGCACTCATCCCGATCACTCCGATCTCAAAATTCAATCGAGAGTACTTCGAAACGTCATCGAGCTTTGTCTTGAGTTTTTCGACCTCCTGTTCTCCTGACATTATTGCCTTTACCAGCTTATCGCCGAACGCAACAACAAGAGCCGTCACCAGCGATATCGCAAGCATTATCCCCGTCGGACCAGTCATTGCACCGATAACTGCCGAAAACGCCCCTTTCACCGATCCCTGCTCATTGCGCAACCGTATCCAGCTCTCCTGGAGGACGTCGACGTTGTTGGCTATACCCATGATTCCGTACGGCATATCCTGGATAACCCTGTTGAGGTTCATGGCGACATACTGAGCAGATTTCCCTGATTTTATCAGAGAGTCTGCCGGTTGAGACAGGTCCTGGATTCTTCGCTTAACATCGGAAAGCCTGGTCTTGATATCTTCAAATGATTTTGATCCAAGCTCTGCCTGATTGAGCTGCAGATCAAGGTCCTTTGCCTCTTTCTTCAGCTCGACAAGTGTTTTTTTTGCTCCATCACTGTTCCCCGTGATCTTGACGAGCAGCTCGAACATTTCATTTTTCGTGGCCATTACCCCCCCTTGAGCACATTGCAGATGATAGATGCGGCCCTGTACTCCTCGATTTTTCGAAGCGGAGTATTCATGAGATCTTCATAGGTCCCGAACGGTCCGGAAAGATCAGCGCAGAACACGAGGTATTTTTCCGTCACGCTGAGCATTCTGAAGACTTCCTCCCTGATTTTCCCGAAATCTTTTTGGGCGTCGGTGATGTACTTCGAGCAGACTCTGCCGGCCCCATCTGCGGCAGCAAAAGCTTTAACGACAAATCTATCGTTCCGGCTCTCACATGATAGTAGATAAAAAAACCCTGCAGGAGCGCTCCACACTCCAACCCGGTTATTTTATCGACATCGAGGCCGTCTGGTACCGATGAAAGGCACAGGCGGCAAAGCTCGGCAACCTTCTCATTGTCTCCGCCAAACCGGACCAGCATTAACTTATTGACCGCCGCGTCCGCAGCCGGGTTTTTCTCCCAGATATCGTATCCGAGCCCGACGAGAGCATTCAGACCATCCATCCGTGCGACTGTAGGTTCAGCAAAGAACACCTCGACACCTGCGATCTGAATCGGCGATCGCATCATTTTCAAGTAATCATCTTTCGTGAGATTAGTACCTTGTGACATTGATACACTCCATGGTTGTCAATCCCTCTGAGAGATTGATTTTTATGTTGATTGGCCGCAAATAAACGCCGGCTCCGTAAACGCTGTCCTCGGCCAACTGATAGAGATTAACCATATCGTGGTCGACAGTTTTCAGCTGCAGTTCAAAAATTTCGCGGTCCACTTTACGGAACTCGTAATAAACCTTCGCCATCTCGCACACGTGAGTTCCGGTTACCTCCGTACTCGGGATTCCGGCTCCTGTATACATGACGCCATAAAGATTCGCTGTTGAATTCAGCGACACCTCGTTGTCGTCCGAGTTGTGAGCATATCCAAACCCGTTCACGGTATTTCCAGGAGACTTATCGTCGACTGGGTAGAAATTGTAATGTATCCCGATAACGGGAACGGTTGATGAATAGTAATAGGACGGAGATATCGGGAAATTGACTTTCAGCACATCGTCACGGTTATAAATGGTCGCTTCCTGCCAGAATTCTTCATAATGAATACCTGCCGTATTGAAACTTACCGTACCCCTTAATGTTGAGTTGTTTTCATTTCCATTATAAAAACAGCTCCCCAAGATATCCGTTGATTCAATATTAAACGCTGTTGTGTTATTGTGAACCCACCCAATCCCAGCAACACCGTTTTTTTTAGTTAAATAGTGCCGTTTCCGGCAGGTGATAATGTCACTATCAGCAAGAGAAACCACCGACCCGAACTCTCCAACAGGAATCACCCAGCCTTTTCCCGTTCTATCGACGCCGGCGATAGCCCCGATCCACGTCGTGACATTGAAAAACAAATCTTTAAGCGTCTGGCTTTGCGCACTCTGGTAATCACCGCGGCCAAACAGCGAGTTTTTGAAAATGAGCAGCTGATCGAACAGGATATTCGGTGAAGCTGACAACAACCAGGAAGCAAAGGATTCCGGCCCACCATATCCGACGCTGATCGGAGTAGGATCGGAAATGATACTTGTGGCTGGTGGGCAAATTATAAATGATGAAAAAAAGCTGTTGAAATTTCCCCACTCGACCGTGTCAGCCCCGAAATAGGTAAGCAGTGAATTGATCACATATTTTATCCGGAACCAGCTATCGACGTTGATAATGGTATCAGGAGAGGCTTTCCACGCGGTCTGATCTCCAAAAATCTCACCTATCAAATCATAATCAACTTCGGAATCGCCGCTTTTAATATCCATATCGATACCGGTAAACGGCAAAAACGTAGCGGATATGATTTTATTGTCGCAATCAGACTCTACTGATGGCCGGTCAAGAGTCCCTTTGAAAATAGTAATGTCCTCACGCAATATTACGACACTTTTGACGGCATCACGAAAATACCTGTAAGCGTCAGACAACAATAAGAGATTTGTTGTCATTAGAATAAATTCAATCGTAACCGACGCGGGGAAAAACGTAAAAAACTCACCATCAACATCGCCGTCAATTCCCGTCTCTACTACGATAGGCTCACTATCAGTTACGACATCGATAATATTATAAAATGTCCCTATGCTCATCTGCCCATAAGCAAAGGTATCATCAAGGTCAAGCGATATGATGCAATCGCTCAACGTGTCAGTTCCGGATAACAGGCACGGCAATTCCAATTTTTCTCCGGGATAGCGGATATATCCACTCAGCAAAGCATCAACAGCGACATTCCCGGATACGTCATTAATGATATCTCCGGAATGCTCGACAAATCCGGATATCACAGAAGAACATACGATATTGCCACTGACATCATACGTTACAGGCGGTGGCATCGAGTATTCGATGCGCATCGAGATATAGTCTATATATCCGGTGGTAGCACTGGATAAATTTGTGTTCTGAGCGGATATTTCAATACCGAAATTATCCCCATTGACTATTGATCTTGTCAACGAAGATACATCAGACCCTGTCCACGAATATGTTTTTATTGCAAATGCAATACTTGGCCAGTTGTCACTAGATGCTTTATTTCCAGCAATTCTGGCTCCGGAATTAACCAGATATAAATGATAATCCTTGACTGGATAAAAAGTACCACTGGCTTTCCGCTCAACCCTAACCTCGACGCTGACAATTGTAGCCCGTGTCGATATATCCGAGAAATCGAAGTCAACAACACGGAGCAAATCAGAATAATACGTGTCGGCTCCTGCGGGGAACGACACCGTAGCGGAATTTCCATCATCGGTCTTTGCGTTCGCGACATTACTCCAGGAAATAGTCCCCTCACTGACGTTTCCCGCTGATGCAGGATATTTCCAGTCAGTCCAGGTCATCAGTCAATCGTAACCGTTGCCGATGCTGCCGGGAAACGAATAATTTCACCCTCATTATAGGTTTTTGAGACAGCGACTGCCCCAGACCCTACAAGAGTGCCACCAGAAGATGCCGTCCATACCCCGAAATGGGTTACCGTCCCGTGGTCAGCCGTCGCTTCAGGAAACTGGACAGCCGTAAAATTTGTCGCGACATTTTCCGACCTGGTGAATGTCGTGCTTTGCCGAGCATATCCACCACCAGACACTTCCGAGCTGGCCGCAGCATCCCCCGGATCACTGGAATGCAGTGATAGATAAAATGTTGTCGGCGGCGTCCAGGACTCACCACAAAGGGCATGTCCAATAACAAGATTTTCCCAGGCATTTGATAAACTCATATTGCAATCCTTTCTTTATCAAGTACATCTATTGTGAGATTTCGGCCGATGTAAATCCCATCAAGCCGCTCTTCTATAAGCTCTTCGTTTGTGCAGATAACACTTCTGAACGCCTCGTATCCACCAGTTTCCGAGAAAAAATTGTAAGTCCGGACATATTTTGTCTCGGACAAAATCCAGGCTTCAAGCGACGATCCAAATCCTTGACGTGATGTGATGGCTGAAGGAGCAATAACAAGCGTCGCTTTACGCTTGTACCCGTGGATTCGTTCGAGATCTTTAAATGTGCCCGTCCGGACCGGTAACTTGAGCGTCTGCATCCCGACTTTACAATCGATCAGATCAACCGTGAATGACGTTGGCGTGCTACCATATCCGAAAACTACTTGAGACACTGGAATGATTACTCCAGCTGCAGTCGATATCTGCAGCGCAGAGACCTTAAGCTTTTGCACTCCCTCCGTTACATCATAATTGACCAGGAGACGTGTCGCGAGAAAGGTCTTTACCGTGGCTGTTTCGCCGGGCAGTCCAAGAGTGATTTCGACATCAACCGAGCCGAATGCAAGCAACTCGGCGTATTGTGACGCCGTAAATATCACGATATCAGCAACCAGCTCTTCTTTATATCCATAGGCAATCTGATTGCCTGTTTGATGGGTATAAAGCAACTGCGATTTCGTATAGGTTGCCGGCTCGAAATGGTAATACTCAAACGTTTTGAGTGCCCCCGAAACAAACCCCGCACCAGCGGTATCGACGCGTATTTTCAGCACCGGAAGCAACTGCATCATGATATCACCATCCTTGCCATGAATTGGGCGACACTCAGTTGTTTTTCCAGGATGATTTTGATTTTACCGTCTTTGAGCGACGGGAGAAGCTGAAGGAAATATGCGAGGTAATATCGGGATTCCGTGCCTGCCCCTTCGTCAGGCTCTCTTGACCTGGTTAAAACCATATCGTGGAGGCCCTCCTGAATCGTCTGCAGCGCCGCAAGCTCAGATGCAGACGTCTGCAACCAGGTTATTTCCAGCCGGTCAGAATACCCAAGGACCATACGTCCCCCGATGGCATTCTTCACCGTTATAGCCGCAGGCTCGTCCGACTCGACCCGGCAATACCCAATGTCGACATAAGATCCCGAACCCGAGGGGCGAACGGAGACACGCCCCTCACGAACGGGAACGACGCGGGATGAGCGTCGGGATAAAGCATCATATACTGTCGGCATGAATGGAATGCTGTTTAATACGATCGACCATCACCATATAATTGGCCATCTTTTTTTCTATACACACATACCGGCGGCCGGTATTGATTGCCGCGATCGCCGTCGTTCCGCTGCCTGCCGTATTGTCCAGGACCAGCGCCCCTTCGTTTGTGTAAGTTCTGATCAGGTATTCGAAAAGAGCAACCGGCTTCTGGGTGTTATGAACCACCTTTTCACAGGTGTTCGAAAACTCAACCAGGTCTTTCGGAAACCTGAACCCGGTATTCACTGTCTCAGACCGCTTTACCTCCCGGTAAACGCCGCCTTTCCCGGAACTCTTGCGTTTCGATACATACGGTTTCCCCGGCTCGAGCTGAGGGTTGTAGATCGATTTGCCGGGAGAGAACACAAGAACATCCTCGTGGATCCGCAGCGGCATCTTTCTGGAATTCAGAAATCCAACCGCCCGGGTCTTCTTCCACACCCATTTATACCGGAACCATTTCGGGTTGCTGTTGATCAGCTTGGTCTCAAACGGCTGTGTCGCTGTCAGCACCACGACCCCGCCCGGCTTCAGCAAGCGCTTATACTCCGGCCACAGCCGGCCGAGATCGAGCTCGACATCCCAGTCACACGCAGTAACCCCGTAGGGTAGATCACAAAGAACCATATCGACCGACTTGTCCTGCATCATTTCGAGGACATCAAAGCAGTCCCCGAAATGCAACGAATCAACTTCAACCATACTGCTAACTCAAGGTGTAAAACCTGTCCACTTTACGAATTACTGCTATAAACGGGACCCTGTCCCCATACTTCTGCATCTGCTCGATCAGCACATCAGACCCGGTAAAAACAACCCGGTGAACCCCTCCAACTTCAACCTGCAGCGTCAGGCACTTCCCCGACTTGTTCTTCTCATACTTGCTGATCGATATCTTGTGTCCGATCACGACGATTTCTTTGTTGATCAGATCATCGATCTTGATCTTGTCGCCGTCCAGGACTGAGCCCGGATCGGCGAACTCGGAAAACCTTATGATGTCCTGCGGGACAGAGCCGCATCGACTGTCGTGTAACATTCCTGCCTGAAGGTGTTGTATGCGGTCCACTCCGCACTGGTTCGCGACACCGCCAGCTTTCCCAGCTGGGCCGCGTAGGAAAACTTTTCTGTAATGAGGGCATCGATCATCGTCGAACGCTCAAGGACCGGAACCATGACATAGTCATAGCTGTATCCTGCCGTCTGAGACTCGGACGAAGCGACCTCGACGATATTGTACCGGAACTGCCATCCTCCCTCACAAGGGACAATCTCCTCCGGCCTGTCTTTACTGTATCCAACCATATTTTTTCCTCAAATTGTAGGTATCAGCCCATTTGAACCATCCGTTATATGCCGCCATTGCTTCCTGACTTTTAGATCTCACTTTCCGCCGGAAGTTCTTGACGATACTTTTTCGCACCAGGGTGTAACGGTGAAAATGCCTGTATCCCAGAAAATCAATTCCCCGAACATCGACGGGAAAAATCTGCCAGTTTGATTTGATCGTCAGCTGCAGCCTGGAGAGGTAATCGGATATCCTGACATACCAGTCACGGAGCTGCTCTTTCGAATGGGACAAAAACACCAGGTCGTCACAGTACCGGAAATAATGTTTCGCCTGCAGGACCTCTTTGCACCAGTGGTCAAAGTCAGAGAGATACACGTTCCCGAAATACTGGCTGGTATAGTTGCCGATCGGGACTCCTGGAGCACTCTCGATGATCAGATCGAGCAGCTGCAACAAATCGGGATCCTTGATTTTTCGCCGGATGATCCTTTTCAGGCACTCGTGATCGATCGACTGGTAGAACTTCCTGACATCGAGCTTCAGGCAATACCTGGTCCCGTCGACATCTTCCAGCGCTTTCCGGATCCTCTTCACTCCATCGTGAACACCTCTGCCCGGAAGAGCTGCATACGTGTCCCGGATGAATCCCCGCATCCAGATCGGTTCCAGCACGTTCACGATGCTGTGATGAATAATTCTGTCGGGATAGTAGGGCAGCTTCCAGATTTCACGCGCCTTTGGCCCGTCGGTCTTGATCATCACCTCATAAGGAGAGTTCCGATACGTCTTGTTGACCAGCATTTCCCGGATGGCCTTGAAATATCGAGTCGGATTCCCATCAACCATTTTCACCTCACCGTAGTGGCGTTTTCCACGCCGCGCCCGCATATGGGCCTCTGCGATGTTTTCCAAAGAACAGATTTTACTCCAGAGATTTCCGTACCGCTTCACTGCTTCTGACCCTTGAGCTTTCGGTTTCCCTACCAGCACAGTTATTGAGGTCTCTTCTTTTTTTGCCAAGAGGCAAGGACCAGGCAGGTTCTCGTACCGAAGCAGAGCCGCCTGCCGATATTCGAATTCGTATTCGACGCCGTGTTATTCGCATTCCAATAGAACGGCCCCGCATTCGTTCCGTTATTCGAATTACTGCCTACCAGCAGAACGCGCAGGCTGGCTTCTTCCCATCTGATCCCAAAGAACTAAAATCGCACCGCATGACGGGCCGCTTACGCGGCCTTCTTGAAGCAGAGCCGCCCGCCGAAAGACGAAGCCGCAACCGACGCCGCGTAAGCCGCAGCCCAAAAGAACGGCCCCGCAGACGAACCGTTATACGAATGACCGCCCACCAGCAGAACGCGCAGGCTGCTGGCGTAGTAGTAATAATCCCTCATCTTTGTCGAGCTGCTCCCCGTAACATCAGACGGTAGCACCATTCCGAGTCCAGAATGAGGAACACCGCAATACCCTTCAGAAGTAGGGAGAGTTATCGCATTGCCCAGTGCATCGAGCAGCCTGGTCCACCCCGTGATAGCCGTGTAGTCATAAGTCGGATTGACAGCGCTCGGCATGTAGTAGAGAGCTCCGTCCGAAACCAGGCTGTTGACCCGTTCCCAGACGTTTCCCCAAGGATTCTCAACCCCGAGGACCTGAGCGTAATCTGTCAAATACCCGGCCGTTGATCCGTTCTGGACAGCGGAGTACCAGCCACCTGTAGCATCACCGAGGCCGCACTTCCCGATGTAACTGTCGTTATCCCACGTCCCTCCAGACAGGTTTATGCGACCGGCCCCGACAATGCCAGGGATATCGAACGAGGCAAACCCCACCAACAACAAAATTCTATACCAGATCCTCGACAGCAGATCTGACGATTGCCACCCATTCCCTCGTGCATGCGCAAGAGTATCGGTCACGGCCGTTGTCAGTCCCGCATGCCCCCAGGCACCGGCCCGAGTCGTAACCGGGTAGACTGCAGATGATCCGTCTGCTGGTGATTTTGCAACGGAACAGAGTTTGGCGTCATATAAAGATGCCTCGTAGGCGCCGACATAGACCGCCGACATGCCCGTAAACAGAGGGAAAAGCGAGAATCCGGACAGAGGCAAGTGAGAAATGAGCACATACTTCCAGTTCCCGTGAACGCCGACCTTGTAGTAGGACGGGGACATCTCTACCATAATCTGGCCGTTGGCACCGCCAAGGGCCACGTCTGTCCCGTCATCGTGCTTGGTCATATCCAGCCAGCTGATGCCTTTGTAGACGACTCCGGCGTCGGTCAGCACAACCCTGCGCAGGCGCTGGAAAATGGGAGATATCCACGCACCCGGCCACGCACCGGCCGTGAGGCCCTGGGCCTTACCCAAGCGCCTCCACGTGTCCGTCGCGACGTTGTATGCCACGCCGACATACAGATCGTGCTGCAGGTCCGCAACGAGGGCATGTAAAGAAATATCATCAGCTTCAAGGGATGCAAGCCGACGCTTGACTTCAATTCTTTCTGGAGACAACCAACCACTCAACATTGTCACTCCTTATTGTCCAGATAAATGTAGAATGAGACCGTAACATCAGATACTGATGTAGTCGAAACCGTAAATTCGTATTCTTCGAATGCAGGGAGTACGACCGGGAGTGCTACAGAACCACTTGCTTCCAGAGATGCCACAGACGCGAGGCTGGAACCAAAGTTGTCTACAGGCGGGATAAATGTCAGTCCTCCATTCCGGACTTTCACCGTGACGGTGGCTGGCCCATCTGCGACCATGTGGCCACCTATTGCTCCCGATGACTGTGAGAGCTTTACTGCAGCGGAAGTCGATCCCGCTGCAGACGAAATGGTTACACCGTCAAAAATCTTGATGGTCTCGCCTTTGTTGAAATAGGATCCCATAGTTATGATGCCTGGATAACGAACTTGCCGGTAATCGTGCCGGTACGTTTGCTGATCGCTATGGTGACCGCCGCATTATCCGCAGCCGCGACATACGTCGGGACTCCAGTAACAGCGGCCAGATCGGCCAGCTTGATTGACGTTCCGAATTCAGGCTGCCAGTAAAGCTTCTGTGATGCGTTGGCCGCGACGAAGAGGTCCTGGGCATAGATATCGCAGAGCGATCGATACGTGAATGTAACTGCGACACTGTTTTCCTCGACCTGAGCCGTGACCGGGTACGTTGCATAATCTCCTCCGGACGGAACAGAAATGTCGCCCTGCAGGAAAATCACTTTTGGACATATCCGGTACTTGACCACACCATCATCCCGCTGGGACTCCCTGTATACCAGCAGGAACCGCTGGCTCAGGTTATTGACAATGAACGTTTCAGGATCCTGGTTGAACACCAGTTCAACGGTTGCCTCCGTCAGCACCTGCTTCATCTTGATTACCGCGTCCAGCTCGTCCTTTGCCTGCTTGACATCATATTTCGGCTTAAACGCTTTTTCGCCGGTTGAACTGCCCAGAGAGTAATACTTTGCCGCGTCAAAATTTGCCCCGCTGTTGTAGGGGTCATATCCGCCAGACGAGAATGCGAGAGTATCCTGGTCTACGGGCACGATTGCCGCCTTACCTTTTAACGTAGCGGCAAATCGCGAAGGATATTCACCCCAATTTGTACCTGAAGTCAAAGCCATGATTCAATCGTTTAAATTTCGTTTAAAGACCGTTCAAACTTGTCGTACCCGCTGCCGGATAGCAAAAACCTGTGCGTAATACCATACCCCATTTTTCTTGCCGACGAATTCTTCCTTGACGAACGCAAGGCGTGTTTCCCGGTACTCGATACCGATCAATTCAGCCCTCACCTCATCCATTATACCGTAGCACCCCGTGTGAGTGCGCTTGTTGCGTGCGACAATGAAAACCGTAAACTGTGGCGTGAACATTTGGCGGACAACTTCCTGGCTATCCTGCATTCCAGCATCACCACCAGGATACATTACCAGTATAGCTGCCTGCGAAGCCCTCAATGTATAATCCTCGATATCTCCGGCGAACTCCTCCACATCAACTCCGGTAGACGTATAATGCTCTTTCAGAGCGGAGAGAATCAGCTCCTCGATTTCAGCAATCATCGGACAGACGGTTTTCGGGATTTCAGCATAGCTTCATTGACGATCCACACCGGCGGATTGACCGTCCATTTTTTTACCGCAATTGCCTTTTTTGTCCGGTCAAAGTATTCGGCCTTGACTGTGAAGGGCTCAATCGCCCGGATCATCACGCTGTCCGGATCGGCGAAGGTCGCTTCTGCAGGTTCCATGGACTGCGCCGCCGATTTAACGACCGCACAGCCCTGGAGCTGCAGGGAGAACAAAACCGTAACTGAACAGGCGCCGACAACGATCAGCTTCCTTTTTCTCTTTCCTGAACCGCATCCCATAAATCGCTCTCCATGACAGATTCACACACCGCATCAACTTTTTCATCCGGAGCGGCGGTTGCCGCTTCCGTCGAAGGCTTTGCAACCGGCTGGGACTTGTAGTATCCCCAGACCCGGTAAATGATATCGGCCACCCATGACCAGACGCCAGCCCACATATCAGCGCAGGTTGAACGACTTCTGCAGATGCTCGATCACCGGATCGATCACCGCATCATCAAGCGGCGTTGCCGTTCCGTCGACAAGCGTTTTGAGCTTTTCGATGACGGTCCCGACTGCATCACGCTCGAGGCTTTCCGGGAGGTGCGTAAGCAAAGCCCTTACCGTCGACTCGACCACCGACGCGACACCATTGACAATCGATGCCTTCTGCTGATCATCCTGAGTTACTGTTTTTCCAGACATAACGATCTCCGATTAACGTTTACAGTTTATAGTTACCCATGAAAAGATTTCTTTCCAGTTTTCTGCGATTTACCAGACCTGGCAATCTCCTGCGGGGCGATCCACCGAAAACCCATTTCTCAAATTCGTCGGCCGCGGCAACCATGTCGCCGGCGTTCACCAGACGAAGCAACCGTGAATCCCCCAATCCCTCAGGAATAATATCCCGATCGATATCCAGCCCGACATTGAAGGAAAAGGACACCAGCGCATCAAACTGATGCTGCTCTACCGTCCTTGTCAACAGGGAACTCACACCCTTGTCATATTCAGCGATGTCGTCGTTGAAGAACGCCTTCGCCTGGTCAAGAGATATGGTCATCCCTGGCTTTACTTCTTTCGTATGTCCCCACCCGATGGTCCAGACTCCCGACGGGCACCGGTATGATTTCAGAAAAAGCCCTTCAGCATTTTTGATGATGGCATGCGCCCGAGAACTCGATTTCATCATTCCAGAATGAAAAACCCCTTTTTTAACCGTTTAAATCAACCACCCAAATCGCGGATATGCCGTTAAAGACCCGTTTAAATTCGTTTAAACGACTACCCACCCGAACACAGAGCCGGACGGACCGGTAAAAATCGATTCTGGGCCATTTCTCGCGTTTCAGGTTTTTGTGAATCCGGCCGGAAACTTCGCTTTCGGAGAAACGTACCTGAACGTCGCCGGCTGTGACGTCTCATCTCCGGCCAGCTGGTCAACCGACAGGATAATTTCTCGCCGTTGCAATTTCTCCATGCGCCTGACAGCCTGCTTGTACAAGTCCGACACCGTAGCCGGGATGTTTGCACCGTCCCGCTGCTTATAAAGCTGGTAATGCATCAGCTCTGCGACAGTCTGCGAGACAACCGGATCGGCAGGTTCGTCAAACGGGACGTCGTAAACCCCACGGACATACCCGTGCAACTCGCCGACAGAAACCGAATTCAATTTTTCAAGGAGCGTGTCCGATACGCCGGCATCGCAATACTC
>CAIYPU010000085.1 GCA_903928225.1 uncultured Chlorobiaceae bacterium | reverse complement strand
GGCGCGAGTGCAGGATTGACTGAGTACCGACTTTTCGGGATGAGAATTTCAATCCCTATTCATCTGGACCCAGCAATTGGACTGAGAAAACAAATAAACAAACATGCCCATTACAGGATAAATATTATTCTTCATGGCTCTTCCGAATGAATCTCCCGATGTCGCTCATCCGTTCGTTTGCGCCAATGAATGAGCAGAAAAACGGAAATCATGTCCAGACGATCACAGCCTGCTTGTAAAAGCGACACTCAGGATGTTTTCGGATGAAAAAGAGTGCAAAGGAAAAGTGAGTGTTTCAGTATCAGTCTCCCGTGGGCTTTGCTGAATTGGCCAAACATAATGACCTACCCGAAGAAAGTATGGTTTTCCGAAATATCACCGGATGATGTCGACAGCATTGTGTCGTCTGCAGAGTGTTTCATCGCCGATGGGGTGACAACCGGGACATTGCCTGATAGAGTCTGTTTCTGTTATTCTTCCCCGTTTTCACTTGCATCCCGACGCCCCTGGATATAGCACTGATCCTTAAGGTAATATTTCCTGAATTCTTCAGCTGGCGGGCGTTCCGAATAGATATAGAGCGATATTCCGTTTGGGTCCTGAACAGCAAAACCTCTGTCACCCCAGGGATGATCCTCCAGTGGTACAACGACCATGAGACCTGCTTCGATAAGCCGCATGTATTCCTGATCGACATCATCGACAAGAAAGTTATACATGAGCCCGGCGCTGCTGCTCGATTGGTATTCGGACTGCTTAGGCGCCATGAATTGCAATGAGGATGCCGTATTGCCGAATTCGAGGCTCACATACCATCCGCAATCAAAGGTTACTTTCGCACCGAAATAACGGACAAAAAAATCCCTTGTCTCCTCCACCTTGTTCGTTGTGAATGCCGCAGATAGTGAATGTGCATGCATAACTGATCTTTTTGTGTGCAGTCGCCGACTTTCAGGTCCGCCCCGGCTGACCAATTCGAGACCTGTAAATGAAATTGTGGTTACAGAACATCTCTGCTTCTTCGACAACCCTGAATCCGCAGCTCTTTTGCAATATAGCTCAGTGAGTGTAATCGGAAGCTTGCCGAAATCATGTTTTTTTCATTCAGGCAGCCATCCCTTTACCTGCAGCATCTGGTTTATAAAGCAGCGGGCTCGACTCCTTTTTGTTTTTTAAAAAAATTAGCGATATGGAAATGCATTCCCTGAATCGTCACCAGGCATCATGGACGAGTTTTGCTTAAAGGGGAATCAAGGGTCAGCCCGATTTCTATTTTTCATTATCTGTCAGCTCTGGTTATTGCACTAAATCGGCTTAACCCTAAGTCTGATTAATTTGATGTTTCTGAAATAATTGAAATACATGATCATGACCTTGTTGCTATTTATCCCTGAAAGAGGGTACAAATAAAGGATTTTACCAGCTGGGGAAGGAGATATGGATGACCTTCATTTTCCTCATCACGATATTGATGTATTATGTATAATCTGTCGTTTACACATAATACACATTATAATCACAAGACTAATTATTTGCACCCCGGATTTTTGCTTGTACAGACCTTTGTGCCGCCGCTCCCGGCTTCCCCCAGCACATTCCGCTCCCCATTTCCAGCTGAACGACGGAATGCTTTTATCTGTTTGCTCATAGTGCAGGACATTGAATATTGAGCTGTTCCGGTAAAATAAACGTTGTTATGATTAAAAAACTCTTTACAAACAAGGCATGGGCGGTGTCCATCCTTTTCACGATCTCGCTCGCCCTTTACGGTATCGACTTCAGTTTGTCCGGCAACCTGAAGGAAATATCGGCAAGCTTCCTGGGAAATTTAGCCTTCCTGCCCATCTACATTATCGTCGTCACACTCCTCTTCGAACGGGTGCTCAGGGAAAAGGAACGCGAGTCGGTCATGAGAAAACTGAACATGGTCATCGGCGTTTTTTTCAGCGAATTCGGCAACCGACTGCTCAGAGAACTTTCGCCCTGCTTTACCGGCCTTGAAGAAATGAAAAGTCGGCTCCTGGTTACCGCATCATGGAAAGAAAAAGATTTCTCAGAGGCTCTTGACTATCTTGAGAAAAGCCACCTCAAGGTCAATATCGATGTTGCCACCCTGCCCCATCTCAAACAATTCCTTGCAGGGAAGCGGAACTTCCTGCTCAGCCTTCTGGAAAACCAGAACTTGCTCGAGCACGAAGCTTTCACCGACCTGCTCTGGGCAGCGTTTCATATCACCGAAGAACTCGAAGCCCGCAAGTCATTTGACAGCATGCCGCACAGTGACATCGAGCACATCAACGGAGACATCAGGCGTGTTTACGGTTATCTGATCCGCGAATGGGTGCTTTACATGCTGCACCTCAAGCAGGATTATCCTTACCTTTTCTCCCTGGCGGTCCGCCTCAACCCCCTGATCGACGAACCTGACGCGGTTGTGTACTGATTTTTATTGGACTTTGGGAAATGGGTTGTTCTCTGTAGAATGGGAAAAATAAAAATTTTAAGCTGAGCAGTGGGTAGATCCCCCACTTTCCACTTTCCACTTTCCAGTCCCCAATCCCCAATCCCCAATCACCTCATAAACACCATGACAATCAGGTAAATCAGGGTGACGAGAATGATGAGAAACTTCAGGGAAGCCGATATCGAGGTAATGCGGGCTGTGTTCGGCTCGAAGGTGCCCTTCAGCATTTTCAGGAGCAAGATGTTTTCGATGGCGTCGAAGGGGGCGCAAAAAAGGATGATCCATGACATTGCCAAACCAGTATCAGCCATGAGGCCGTCACTTCCCCCGGCGGTCATCACGCAGGCAAGACTCAGGGCAGCAGGATAGATCAGGAGGAAAATAAAATCAAGTTGCGTCTGCTGCAAAGCCTTGCCGACAACCTGATGCTTTCTCCATGCTTTTACGATAGCCTCGGCACGCTCCCTGCTCCATGACACTTCAAGGTTCACGATGCCGAACGCAATTCCTTCGTCCTTCAGGGTGAGGCCGGCGCCAACAGTCGAAAGAATTTTCGCCATGGCCATCGCGGCCACAGCCAGCATAAGCAGCGCGTTGCCCTGCAGATCAGCAGGTAGCCAAGAAAAAGGAGTGGTCATAACTGATTGGAAACAATCGTTGTTTGATGCAGAAAAAACCTTTCGATCCTGTCTTCGAAAATGACTAAATCAGATAACAGTTTATTATATATAAAATTATAAGCGCATAAACCAAAAAAAATACACACATTACACATAATGCACATTACAAGTACAATACGGAACTTTCCGCATGAAGCACTACCACGAAAATACAGAATCAGTGTAGCGAAAAGCAGGGGTTCCCCCATCTCAGTCCTCAGCACTCAGAACTCAATACTTCCCAGACCCTACTTTCCACTTTCCAGTCCCCTGTCCTTTTCAGTGCTCAGTGCTCAGGACTAAGCATTTTTTTCTTACCCGGCACTCAACAGGCAGGGTGAAAAGGGACAAAAAGGACTGCAGGGACAAAAACTCAAAACTTCACGTTCCGCTCTCATCATGCCGCCCCTCCGGGGCTTTTTTACATCCCACATCCCACATCCCACTTTCCCCTTCCCTCCCTCAGTCCTCAGCATTCAGCACTCAGCACTTCCCAGACCCCTACCCCTCTTTCAGGAACGGATAATCGGTGTACCCCTTCGGGCCGGGAGCATAGAACGTCGATATGTCAGGCTGGTTCAGCGGAGCACCACTCTGCCAGCGCTCGACGAGGTCAGGGTTCGCGATGAAGGGACGCCCGACTGCAACAAGGTCGCACCTGCCCGATTCGATATCCTGTTGTGCACGGGCAGCATCGTACCCGCCCGATAGGATCAGAACTCCTGTAAAAGCCCTGCGAAAGGCCTTCTTTACCGAATCGGGCACCGCAGGGGCTCCCATGGACGAATGGTCCACAAGGTGAATGTAAGCCGGACCGGGTGTTTCAAGCTGCCCGGCAAGCCATGTGTATTCTTCTTCCATGGCGTTGTAGAGCGGCATATCGTTGAACACGCCGAAAGGTGAAAGCCTGACGCCGATACGTTCCCTGCCTATTTCCGAGATAACCGCACCAAGCACTTTGAAGAGAAAGCGCGAGCGGTTTTCAATGATCCCGCCATATCCGTCCTTGCGAATGTTCGAGTTCGGACGCATGAACTGCTCGATCAGGTAGCCGTTCGCTGCATGCAGTTCGACACCGTCGAATCCGGCAGCTATCGCGTTGGTTGCCGCTTTTGCGAATTCCCCGACAGCCATCCCTATATCATCGGGCGTCATCTCCTCGGGTATCGGAAAAGGCTGCAGCCCGCTTTTGTCCGTATACACTTCGCCCGCAGCGGCGACAGCAGAAGGTGCAAGCAGGCGTGCGCCCGCAGGAAGGTTCAGTGGATGCCCTACCCTTCCGCAGTGCATGAGCTGCATGAAAATTTTCGCACCCTTTCGGTGCACCGCTTCGGTAACGGACTTCCAGGCTATGGCCTGTGCAAGTGAAAAAATACCCGGTATGCGCGGATAACCGAGGCCGTTCGGAGACGGCGAGGTTCCCTCGGTAATGATAAGACCAGCTGAACCCCTCTGACCGTAATATTCGGTCATGAGGCTGTTGGGGATGTTGTCGGGGTTTGCGCGGCTGCGGGTCATCGGAGCCATCACAAGACGGTTCCGCAGGGGTATCCTGCCTATTGAAGCCGGTGAGAAAAGTAACGACATGCTTGCGGTCAGTTTTGGCATTTCTTTGTTCCCGTCATCACGATAAACGTCTCGATTTCAG
>CAIYPU010000084.1 GCA_903928225.1 uncultured Chlorobiaceae bacterium | reverse complement strand
TCGGTATAGGAGACCGTCACGCTCTCTCCGTATGCCACAGCACTCGACAGCGTCAGCGTCACCGTCTTTGCGGCCGCATTGACCGAAACTCCGCTCACCGTATGATTGGAGACCGAGAAGGCTCCTGGAGCCGGCGGATTCGAAGCATCAAGATTTGCCGCATCTGTATAGGTCAGCACCAATGACGTACCGTTGACCACCGCCGACGAAAATACAGGTGGAGTCGTATCCACTGCGGGAGCGTAGCTTAATGTTACCTTCTCATTGTTGGCAAAAACCAGATACTCCACACTGGTCAGATAGAGGGTAAAATTGGAACCTCCGCTGCTCGCACCGGTAACAACAATAACGCCACTTGAATTGACCGGGTTTATAGTGAAATTCGATCGAGGGAATCTACTCAGGTATGACGATGTGCCATTTGCGAAATAAAAGGTATCGTTCCCGCCGCCACCGTCTATCGTATAGGTGTTCGAACCTGCAGGCTGTCCAAAATTCTTCAGCGATATGATATCATCTGCGGCTGAACCGTTAAAAGTTGTTGCCATAATGCTCTCCCCGTTTCTGTTTGTATGGTTATCGTGTCTATATATTTCCTGCTGTATTCCTTGCTATGCGCCCGAGGAACTCTTTCGCCTCCATGACGCCGACGACCCTGCGGTCGGCAAGCTCCCGGCCCTTGCTGTCGAAGAATATGATGCCCGGAGGACCGAAAAGTCCGAACCGCTTCATCAGCGCACGGTCGCTTTCGCTGTTCCCGGTAACATCCACCTGCAGCAGCGTCAGCTTGCCAAGCTCCGACTGCACCTTCGCATCATGAAATGTGAATTTGTCCATCTCCTTGCACGCTACGCACCAGTCCGCATAGAAATCCAGCATCACCGGCCTGTCCGCGCTCCTGAGCGCTTCATCAAGTTCCGATACCGTCCTGATCTTCCGGAATGACAGCTTTTCCTCGACGCCCCTCACGCCTTCCGTCCTTGCCTGCAGGTGACCCAGCGGCTCCAGCGCGTTCTGCCCTCCGGAGCCCGCACCTACAAGCTCAACCGCTCCGATGATGAACAGCACCAGGCCAAGCGCCTTGCTGAACCGCTGCCCTATCGACGGCTTTTCAGGCAGCCCTTCGAATACCTTCAGGAACACCGCGCACAGGATCGCGAACGCTCCCCACCCAACCATCACTCCCGCCGCAGGCAGTACCGGCGAAACCATCCAGATCGCCACAGCTATCAGTAGCAGGCCGAACACATATTTTACGCTGATCATCCACGCACCGGCACGAGGCAGCAGGCTCCCGGCAGACAGTCCAACCAGCAGCAGCGGAACACTCATCCCCGCAGCCATCGAAAACAGCGCCAGACCCCCGATCACCACGTTCTTCGTCTGGCTGATATACACCAGAGTGCCCGCAAGCGGCGCCGCCACACACGGACCAACGATCAGCGCTGACAAGGAACCCATCACGAACACGCCAACGAATTTGCCTCCCTTCTGCTTCCCCGATGCCTGGTTCAGACGGTTCTGGATCGATGCAGGCATCTGCAGCTGATAGACGTCGAACATCGACAGCGACAGCAGCACAAGCAGCAGCGCAAACAGCACCAGCACCCACGGCTTCTGCAAGGCACCCGCAAGCCCTTCGCCCGCAAGCCCTGCAGCTACTCCCAGCGACGTGTACACCAGCGACATCCCCAGGCAGTACGATACCGCCATCAGAAAGCTCTTCGCACGGGTCGTCTCTTTCTCGCCAACAATGATCGACGACAGGATCGGGATCATCGGAAGAACGCACGGCGTGAACGACAGCAACAGGCCGAAGAGCAGAAATGCCGCTCCGATCTTCCACAGGCTTCCGCCCGCAAGCGTCGCTCGGGCCAGCGACATATCGGTTTCGCCGCCACCGGCAACGGATACCTGCGGACCGGACGATGCTGCCTGCGCCGGTGTCTTTGCCGAAACTGCTGCCGGGACAGACGGGAGAGAACCCTGAGGCGCTTCCGAACCCGCGGCTTTCAATTCCGGCAACGCGGGCCTGTCCACGATGCCCGCCAATGCCCCGCTCGGGCCCGCATCGAGCTCGATCGGACGGCTGACCGGGGGATAGCACAGCCCGTCCTCGGCGCACCCCTGGTACTCAACGTTCAGGGTAAATTTCCCCTGCGCTTTCACAAGCGGTACGCGGACATCAAGACGGTCGTGGTAGATCTCCATCTTTTCTCCGCTCGACGGGTCGAGCACCGTTTCTCCTTTCGGAAGATTTTGCGACTTCAGCTCCGCCTTGCCTTGCGATACATTCACCTTCAACCGGTCGCGGTACAGTTTGTATCCTTTCGCGATATCCCAGTGCAGCCTTACCGTTCCGTCACCACCAAGAGACCCTTTCATCCTGAACGCCTGTCCGGGATCAAGAAACTCCGAACCCAACGCATGTGCGCTCATCGTCATCATTACCAGCATCAGCATCACGGCGATCCTCGCCATACCTCCCCTTCGCATCTCTTTATCCATGGTTCGCTTCTTCTTTAGTTATGGTTTGATCGTTTTTTCAGCAATACGCAATTCATCAGGACATGCTCCGCCCATGCTGCAGGGATATTGCCATTTCCTGCGGAAAAGCCTGCAGATCAGACAAAATCCTCCCTTACCCGCATACTGCGCGGATATCTGACCCTGCAGAAAGGCATCATTTGCCTCCTGCAGGGTATATACTTCGCTGGCTGGTTCCGGGATGGGGCCCGGGAATGGTACTAAAACTTCCTTGTAATACCGACCTGGAAGCTCATGAAATTGAACGG
Organism: uncultured Chlorobiaceae bacterium; assembly: GCA_903928225.1. Lineage (GTDB taxonomy): Bacteria > Bacteroidota > Chlorobiia > Chlorobiales > Chlorobiaceae > Chlorobium. Next base: position 1,353 of record CAIYPU010000084.1, on the reverse strand, counting down.
TTCAAGACCCGGGTCACCGTCACCGGTCAGGCACCATTCGGCACGTTGCATGTAGTAATCGAACTTGACATCGACAAGCCAGTCCTTTGCGATTTCCTTCTCGACCTTGATACCAAGCGTGATCGCCCCGAAAGCCGAGAGGCGCTGGTCGAAGGAACCGATCGGTGAAGTATGATATGGATCCCCTCCAGACCAATCCGCAAGATCGCCGGGGACATAAAAATCCGCCGCAGTCTGTGTATAATATCTCGCAGATGGAATGAATGTCCAACCGCCTTTTACCGGCTGGAGATATTCAAGAGCGAGAGAGTGGGCATTGATCCCGAAGGAATCAGTGTAATAGCGGTACGACAAGTGGCTGGTACCGTCTGAACCGTCGAAATGGTGGTTCCAGCGGGTCATGAACGTGGTGATATTCCGTTCAGACGGCCTGATATCTTCCCATTTGTAGGGATCGTTGTAATACCCCTCACCACTCGAATATCCAAGATTGATCTGGACAATGTCATTTTTCGAAACAACCTGCGTCAGACCGACAAGCCCCGCCCAGATCGTTTTCTTTTCATTTTCTACGATTCCGTTGTTCGGGTTGATGGTGTCACTGGTATAACTGCCGCCAAGGGTAACCGTTGTATTCTTGTCCTCGGTCATGATACTGCCCTGAAGCGAAACACTGCGAGAGATATAGTCCGACTCCTCTGAATAACTCGCCCCGGCAGTGATGCTGCCTTTCGAGAAATATCTTGTCACTCCTAAATCTACAGCATGGCGGGTATCATGCTGAGGTGATGCGCCTGACAGAATATGGGAATAGTAATCAGGCGATGCTCCGGATACGGAATCGTAGACATAGCCGGCAGTGACTGACCATTTGCCGGCAACCGGAACCGTAGCAAGCACGGAATAAGCATTGACGCCAATCCGGTCCTGGTCGGGCTGCCAGTCCTGGTAATTGAGGTATTTGAAAGCGATGACGCTCTTCTCAGGTGCGGCTTCGGCAAATGCAGTGCTGGAAAACGGCAGGCTGAGGGCCGCAGCGAAAAGGGCCGCCTCAAGTACCTGTTTTTTATTCGGGATCGTTATCATTGATGTATCTGAAAATTTTAGTTTCGTTAATTGCACCCGCAGCCGCCGCCACCGACACCTGCGCCACCCGAAGCCCCTTCCTTGCTGCTGTAAATATGCTCGGTGTATCTGGTATCGAGCGGATCTCCCTCGAATGTCATTTCCGGCCGGGCAAGCGTGCCCTTCTCCCACGGCTGTACCGTAGAGCAGGCCGACAATGCGAGCATGATGAGCAGCATGAACGCATGAAACAATTTCTGGAATGCCTGATTTTTCATTTCCCTGCCT
>CAIYPU010000083.1 GCA_903928225.1 uncultured Chlorobiaceae bacterium | reverse complement strand
TATATCCATGGTCTGCTGAATGGGGGGAACAGCATGAGCTTTATGGGGAAGCTCCATCGCTGTCATTGTCAGGTCAGTTTACAAAGCTCCGGCAATAAATGCAAGTTACCTCGGTATTATCGGCAGAGATGCGGCGGACCGGCCGGTCTGACCTGCACAGCCAGGTCCGGAAGATGATGACGAGACTGTTTCAGATGCCATTTTGAGACAGTCTCTCTATGTTATTATGGGAACGGTTATACGAAGAATCATATCGATGTGGACGGTACTGTTTTTTGTTCAGAAAGCAGGACTGAAAATTTTGACGGAGCTTGACCCGATAAGAGGACACCTCTATTTATTTTTTCCGAACCCCTGCAGCTGTGTTGGACGGTGCTCAAAATCCTCATGTACTTTCTGGACACTCCGGTTTCTCCGATCCGTCCGCCTTGCACTCGCGTTTCTCACGACAATAAATAGAGGTGCCCATATGTAAATCAAGCATAAAACCAGATGTGTTTTTTTTACTTTTGTTTATGTTTTTGCTGTATTAAATATCGATGATTCCATGAGGCTTTAGCTGTTTGAAGTTTTCATCTTTCTCGTTTCAAGGGGGGTGAAAATATATTTTTATATCACACTCTATGGAAAACTCTATCTGCAATGGGGAATGAAGACGATACATAAACAGGCAGCGAATGATTATTGTGTTCTCTGATTGTTCCAGAATGCAGGCAAGTGTTCCTCCTGAAAAAACCTTGCAAAAGGAAATTCAGGTGATCATTGACCGTCTCATCGATTGCCGGATGTCACCTCAACTATATTGACTGGTTCTCAGTTTATTTTTCAGACTTTTTTCTATAGCTGACATAAACTTTTTTATGTGAGGTATTATAGCTCATTCAACGAGAAAGCTGGTTTATACTCTTGAATCCGTCAACAATTTGTATATTGTCAGTAGTAGTATCTAAAGAAGTAATCATTTGTGCGGAGTGTTTGCAGAATACCAATTGAAGTTTTTAGATCACTAACTATTCGGAGACGAAAATGCCTGATAAGAAATCCGGTAAAGTTGTAAAACCGAAGGATAAAAAAAGCCCTGCAGTTGAACCGATAAAAACTCCTTCGAAAGCCAAAGCAGCTCCAGCAGCAAAACCTGCGCCAAAATTAAAGCCTGCTGCAAAGCCGGCACTTTCTGCAACAGCTGTCACGAAAACAAAACCTGCAGCGAAAGCCAAGCCTGCAGCGAAAACCGCACCGTCAGTAAAAGCCAAACCGGCGGCAAAAGCTGCCCCGAAAGCCAAACCTGCACCTAAGGCCAAACCTGCTGCGAAGCCGATTGCCAAGGCGGCTCCTGCAGCAAAGGCTGCACCAAAATCGAAACCCGCAACTAAACCTGCGGCGAAAGCAAAACCGGCAGCGAAACCTGCACCAAAACCTGCACCAAAACCTGCCTCGAAGGGAAAGAAATGAGCGTTTTAAAAGAAAGACCCGGACTCAAACCGGGTTTTTCTTTTGTATCCCAGGCGATCTTTTGCAACCAGTTCTCGTGTGACGTCTTTTTTTATTATCAAACAAATGGCTTGAAACTCTGATAATCGTCAACCGTTGATGTCCGATTGAAAACCGGTCGGGATAGAGCCTGAAAAAGCTGTTGGAGCATATATTTCCGGCGCGTAACCCCGAAATAAAGAATAACAATGGTGCGGTGCGGATGAGAATATCGATATGATAAAATGGATGGCGTTGTTAACATATTGAACCCGGTTCTTTGGAAAAAGTCAAAGGCGATTTCGATTGTATAGAAAGTTTTGCAGGTATTGAAGAAGGATATTTCCTGTTACTGATCTTTCATGAAAAGGTAATAAAGAGTTTAAAACAGCAGCTGTCGGCGTCGTTCTGAAAAACGTTCATTGCCGGCACATGATGGTAACATATTCAGTCATGTTTGAAATGATAAGGAAACCATTGAAGCTCCGGATATTGCGATTGGGGGTGAACAGGCGAAATTGACTTTGGCAGTTTTTTATTGCAGATATTGCAGAAAAAGGGACTGTCTGCGTGACAGACCTGATGAGGTTAGCGTAACCGCTTCAGATCGTGGAGACGATCACCGGGTTTTTCAGGCGCCGGGCCTGAAGCATAGCTGTTTCTGGCCTGTTCGACGATCCTCCTTGCGATGACTTTGTTTATGGCCCTGTCGATTTCCGTTTCGGATTTTTGATTGCCGCCTCCATCCTCGATCTCTTCCAGAATTAGTTGAACCGCTTCCCTGAGAAGCTGTCCGGCCTTTTCAATTCTCGGGTTCGGGGCGTTTCTGTTGGTGGAATCCGATAAAAACATCTCACCGATCCCCGTAAGGTACCAGTTCGCGTTGACTCCGAGGTTGAGCAGTTCTCTTACAACTGTGGCGGGTTTTCGCCTGCTTTCGCCGTCTGCTGTCGAGGGGAAGAATTTGCTGTAATCACCGGGGTTGATGCCCAGTTTTTCAGCCATTACGCCTTTGCGGAGGTTCAAGGCAAGGCGGACTTTTTCCAGGCGTTCGGAAATTTTTTTATCGCTGTTGAGCATGATCTCTTTACGACTTGGCTATCTAACCGATTGCTGAACGGTTATATGTGCAAGATAAGACAAAACATCGACGAAAAATCAACGAAGGGGTGCAGCTTTGAAAGGACGGGCGGTTTTGCCGTTTATCATCGCTCCGGACAAGGCGAGGCATGCTTTCCGAGGTGGATCTGCCAACAGAAACGAGATAGCCCGTCGATCAGCAGGGAAAAGCGAATGACCCTGGAGGCAGGTGGGCATTCGCTTTTCGTGTGGTATTGGCTGCAAGTTCAGCTGTTCGCCCTTTCTGAAGGGCAAGGAATGATCAGCGAGCGAAGCTTCTCGGAAAAATTAATTTAAAGGCTGCTGTAATCCCCTCCGGAAGAACTTCGTTATCCGTGCATAGCCAGATGTTTACTTTTCCTCTCCGGCGTTCTTCATCTCTGCGGCCAAATCGACATCCTTGACGGTATATCCGGCAGGGATGGAGAATTTATCTGACGGGACGGAAGCGTTCTCCTCGATGCTTGAAGCTTCGATCGACATACCGGCCATTTCGCTTTTCAGTACGATGTTCTTGTACATGACCCCGTATACGCGGACGTCGGGTTTGCTTTTGTCCAGAGCGACTGAATACTTCCTGCCAGTGACCCCTGCAATTGTTTCGGGCCCTTCCTCGCGGTAATCCATGTTCTTTTTCATCTCGTTCACATCGATCATTTTGCCCATTGCCGCTGCAAGTTCGCGCATGTCTCCGATATTCGTCCGGGTGGCCTCCTTGCTCGTTTCGTCCTTGCCGTTGACGATGCTTTTGAGAGCGTATGAGATCATATAATTACCATCCCTGATCTCCATTTTTTCCTCGTGGTTTTTCATTCCCATGATGTCGGAATCCGTCACGCTTTCCCTTGCTTCCTTCAGTCCGTAATCATCGAAATAGAGGGTTTCCGTGATCTTGACACCCATCATGTTCACTGGCTTGAAGCGGACGATACCGGATTTTATTTCATAAGGACGGGGCAGGGTGGAGGAAGATGTGGCCGTGGTTGAGCCGGTACCGTCCGATTTCTGTCCGGAACATCCCGGGAGCAAAGCGAGGGTAGAGAGCAGGACGATCCCTGCCGTGAATTTCATGGGTGTTTGCATTGTGTTCGATTATTACATGGTGGAATGGGCCTGAGGGAGTTGTGACCCTATAGTATTATTAAAAAATAAGTTGCATGATCTGACAAATATAACATCCGTCTCGAATCCTGCAAAGCCTGGGGCCTGATTTTTCTTTCGCTTTATGAAAAGTTGCAGGGATTTTTCATTCGTTATCCTGTCAAACAGAAATGCCCGGTCCTTATATTTTATTTGGACTAATTATAAATAAGAGTTATGTTTTCAGCGTGTCCATCATCAATCCATTAAAACCGAAAACTCGTAAGTCATGAAAAAAATATTCTTTACGCATGCATTGCCGATCGTTCTCTGTTTGTTCATTCCAAAACCGGCGTCTGGAGCCATGCCTATGATCACCGATGATACCGGTACCCAGGGAAAGGGCCGGTTTCAGCTCGAGCTTGGATGGGATGGCTATAGGGATGAAAGCGATGACGTTGAAGGCACTGTGAAGGATACGGGCGCATCTGCTGCTGCTGCCCTTTCATACGGTCTGTCCGAGAGCATCGATCTCATTGCAAGCGTTCCATATTCATGGAAGCGGTATGAGTCAGGCGCCGATATTAAAAAAACGTCAGGTCAGGAAGATGTCTCCCTGCAGCTGAAATGGCGTTTCCTCGAATCTGGAGGAGAGGGACTCAGTCTTGCACTCAAGCCGGGCCTGACGTTTCCTTCGGGAGACGAGCACAAGGGGCTTGGCAACGGCAGGGTATCCGGCGAGCTGCTCTTCATTGCGACCCAGAGTATGAAAAAAGGCGCAGTGCATCTCAATTTCGGTTATTCATATAACGAATTCGCTCTTGATTCCGACCGTCTCGATATGAGACAGGAGCTTTTTCACGCTTCCATTGCAGGAGAACTTTATATGTCCGAACGTCTCCGTGTCGTGGCGGATATCGGTATAGACAGCCCCGAAGAGAAAGATGCAGCTTCGAATCCGGTCTATCTCCTCGGGGGCTTCATCTACAGTCCGTCGGAAAATTTCGACATCGATTTCGGTCTCATCAAAGGCTTGAACGATTGCGCAACGGACTATGCGCTTTCTGCGGGTTTGACAATGCGATTCCAGTAAACAATAATCGGGGAGATACCATGAAGAAGATGAGGAGGTGCCTGTGTCGCCATTAGGATTGCTTTGCAAGGGAGAGGTCTGTGAAATCGTCAACCTCAGGCATAACAGGTTCACGGCAGGGGTTAAGGGCGAGTTCGGTTTTGCCGGCAGGCATCGCGTCTGTGGAAGGCTCGGTCACCATGAGAAGCGTCTGGCCGAGATGGGACTTTCACATGGCCAGGTTGTCGAAGTTATCGAAAACAATCCGGCGATGCCCATGCTGCTGCGGGTGCAGGACAGCAGGATCGCTATTGACAGGGGAATGGCTATGCAGATTATGGTCAGGAGGGTAGGGCAATGAAACTGTCGGAACTTGAAACAGGAAGATCGGGAAAAATTGTGAAAATAGATTCTTCTGGTGCTGTCAAGAGACGGCTTCTCGATATGGGACTGCTTACCGGCCAGGTCGTGCGCGTTGAACGTGTCGCACCGCTGGGAGATCCTGTTGAACTGTCAGTTCGTAACTTCCGTCTGTCATTGCGCAGGAGCGAGCTTGAAACAATCGATGTCGAGGAGGTGATCTCATGCTGAGTGCTGCAGCAGAACCGGTTACTTCGGGACCGGCGGCAGGCCTGGAAAGGACGTTTGTCATCGCTGTTGCCGGTAATCCCAATTGCGGCAAGACAACCCTGTTCAATGCGCTGACAGGGTTGAACCAGCGTGTCGGGAACTGGCCGGGTGTAACCGTCGATCGCAAGACCGGAAATTATAACTACCGTGGGGATCGTTACGAAGTGGTCGACCTGCCGGGGATCTATTCGCTCTCCTCGCTTTCACAGGACGAGGAGATTGCCCGCAACTACATCATGTCGCACGAGGCCGGACTTATCGTCAATATAGTCGATGCTTCCAACCCCGACAGGAATTTCTATCTCACCAGCAGGCTTCTTGAAATGGGTGTTCCTGTCGTCATTGCTCTCAACATGGTCGATGCTGCTGAAGAAAGGGGTATCGTACCCGATGTTTCGAAACTTGCCGGCAGCTTCGGCTGCGCTGTCGTTCCCATGATCGCCTCTCGGGGCAAAGGCGTGGAAGAGCTGAAGGCGGTTATCGGGGAGGAGTTGCTAAGGGGCACTGTTCCGGGTTCACGGGTTGTCTATCCAGTGGAGCTTCAGAGTGAAATCCGTTCACTTGCGGCAAAGATAGAGCCATTGACTTTACGGAAAGGCTTCGATCCGTCCTGGTTTGCCCTCAAACTGCTGGAAGGCGACCAGAAGCTCGAGGAGATGCTCGAGCCTGGAATGGCCGACGTTGTGGTCAAGGCCCGGGATTCTGCAGCGTCAAAACTTGGTGAAGATCCGGATATCGTGATTGCCGACGTCCATTACAGGCTGGTATCCTCGATATCGTCTTCTGCCGTGACCCGAATCGATTCAGGAAACAGGAGCCTGTCTGACCGAATCGACTCCATCGTGCTCAACCGATTCTTCGGCATCCCGTTCTTTCTTCTGGTCATGTATCTGATGTTCCTGTTTACCATCAATCTCGGGGGAGCGTTCATCGACTTTTTCGATATCGCCGCAGGTGCGGTTTTTGTCGACGGTTCTGGTGCCATTCTTGCAGGCATCGGCGCTCCGGATTGGCTGAAGGTCGTTCTTGCCGATGGTTTGGGTGGAGCGCTGCAGACCATGGCCACCTTCATTCCTCCAATCGGGTTCATGTTCATTTTTCTTTCACTGCTCGAGGATTCAGGCTACATGGCGCGGGCAGCCTATGTCATGGACCGGGCCATGCGGGCAATAGGCCTGCCGGGAAAAGCTTTCATACCCCTGCTTGTCGGTTTCGGGTGCAATGTGCCGGCCATCATGTCGGCCAGAACCATGAACGATGAACGTGACCGGATCATGACGGTCATGATGACGCCGTTCATGTCATGCGGTGCCCGTATGCCGGTCTATGCGCTGTTCGCAGCGGCATTTTTCCCTGCCGGGGGCCAGAACCTGGTGTTCCTGCTCTATCTCATCGGTATCGCAGCGGCGGTCATGACCGGTTTCATTCTTAAAAACACCCTTCTCAAGGGCGACATATCACCGTTCATCATGGAGATGCCTGCTTACCATCTCCCATCGTTCAAAGGGGTGATATTACGGGTGCAGGACAGGCTGACCTCGTTTCTTCTCAAGGCAGGAAAAGTGCTTGTCCCGGTCATCATGGCGCTGAGCATCATGAATTCCGTGGGCACGGACGGTTCCTTCGGCAATGAAGACAGCGGCAATTCGGTACTTTCCTCAGCGGGCAAGGCAATTGCGCCTGTTTTCGAGCCGTTCGGCGTCAGGCGGGAGAACTGGCCGGCAGCTGTCGGTCTCTTTACGGGGATTTTCGCCAAGGAAGCTGTTGTCGGTACGCTCGACAATCTCTATGCGTCGATGGATGCATCTGCGTCAGGCCAAGGAGATGGAGGCGGAGGGGAAGAGGGTTCGTTCAGTCTGAGCGGAAGTTTTGCGGAAGCGTTACGCACCATCCCGGAAAACCTGTCCGGAATTGCATCGTCGCTGCTGGATCCGCTTGGCATTACGGTCGGAGATACTTCCGACATGGCTGCGTTAGCTGAAGACCAGGGGGTGAGTACGTCAATTTTCGGTTCGATGGCATCCCTGTTCGATGGGACGGCCGGGGCTTTTGCCTACCTCGTTTTCGTGCTGCTCTATTTCCCCTGCGTTGCGGCTATCGGCGCGGTCTATCGGGAAACCAACCTCAGATGGACCCTTTTTGCCGGGGCCTGGACAACGGGTCTCGCCTATACTATTGCCGTACTAGTCTACCAGACGGCGACGTTTCAGCTTCATCCGGCTTCTTCGCTGCTCTGGACAGGCGCCATGGTTACATTGCTTCTTGCTGCGGTTGGTGCAATGTATCTCGGAGGCAGCGGCTTTTTCAGGAAAGGCAGCGTCAACTCCTGAAATGAAATGAACAATTGTGCCACAGCGGGTCCGCGTGGGGTGGACCCGCAATAACGATAACAGATTACAGTGATGACGCTTTCGGGAATGAGGGATTACATACGGGAGAGGCGGCAGGTATCGGTAAAGGATGCCGCCCGGCATTTCGGGACCGATCCATCGGCAGTGGAGCCGCTGATGGATTACTGGGTAAGCAGAGGGAAGGTGCTCAGGAGAAGCGGTGATGCATTTTCATCCTCCTGCTGCGGTAAATGTGGCGGCAAGGGACACGTATGGTATCAATGGATTGACCAGGCGTCAGCTTGAAACTTGTGAACCGGAAAAAACCAGAAACCATGTTGAGCGAATCAAGTGAAATGTATCTCCAGGCTGTCTACCGTCTGACGGAAAAGGAGCGCGGGGTTTCCATCAGTGCCATTGCGAGGGTGCTCGGGCACAGCCTTTCCACCGTTTCGGAACGGGTAAGCAGGCTTGCCGCCGCAGGCTACCTCAGCCATGAATGGAGGGAAGGCGTTTCGCTTACCGAAAGAGGGCATCGTGCGGCCTGCAGGACGCTCAGGAAAAGAAGGCTGATCGAAACGTTTCTCTTTCAGCTTGCAGATTACGGCATCCATGAGCTCTATGAAGAGGCTTGCAGGCTCGAGCATCTCATATCGGACCGTTTTGCCGATGCGCTCGACCGTATCCTCGGATTTCCGCTTCACGACCCCCATGGCCACCCGATCCCGACACAGGACGGCATGATCAGGACAGAACCCCGGGAAGCACTTTCGGAAACAAGGGAAGGGAATCCTGTCCGTATCGCACGGTTAAGGACGAACAACCCGGATATCCTCAGTTACGCTTTTCTGCTGGGACTTGTTCCCGGCCGTATCTGCACGGTCATTGAAAAAGCTCCTCTTCAGGGCCCGGTAACGGTTGAAATCGGGTCAGGCAGGGTTGCGATATCCCTGGCAATAGCTTCGATTATCGATGTCCATGCCGATAAGGAAGTACAATCGGCGTGAGGGATTTCCCTCCATGGGGCCGGCATTCGTTCTGCCGAATGCTGCCGGCCAATGGAAGGCAGATTCATGCCTGAACAATACATTCAGCCGGGCAGACTGAAACACATGCCGGTTCATCGGAGTGGCCATCGCATTCAGTACATGCCGAGGTGTCGATGACATAGAGGTCGCTTCCTGCGCTGATTGCGCTGACCGTGCATTCAGGTTCACATGCGCCGCAACAGGTGCATTCTTCGGTGATTTTCAGTGACATGGTCGTAGATTTATATTGTTGCCGCGACAGGTTGCCGGTATGGTAACCTGCTTCCAATGATAAAGTTAGCGCAGAAAGTGAAGTTCGTCAATGGCGAAGTCTGCAAGGAGGTGCCCCGAAGGTGTCAGAGACTGTGGAGGATAAGAATGTGCGTTTATAAAAAAAGGAGAAGGCGATGAAGATATTAACCCATCATATCTATGAATACCAGAAAGGATTGCGCAACCTTGTCATGCACACCCTGCCGGCCTGTTTGCAGGTGCAGGTGACTGGCAAGCTCGACCGGTACGGTATCGATTTCCATATACACGGGGGAGGCAAAGACAAGATCATCGTTTTTTTCGGTTCTCCTGCCAGCGTGGCGGTGGTCCGACATCTCATAAGGGGCAGGAAGTTTTGCGAATTGACCCCGGAGGAAGATTTCGTGCTCGGATCTATGCTCGGTTACGATATCGGCAAGCAGTGCGAGCGTTACCTGAAGAAGCTGACACCTCTTGCCGTTTTCCCGGAACAGAAAGGGACCGGCACCAGCGGCTGAACAGAAAATGTCAGGATATGAAAGCCTTGCTGCAGATGAGCATCGGGACTATTGCCGCCCTGATCGGTAAAGGTCAACTGGCTGCAACGGTGGGCGGCCAATCAGGGAGCATCCGGAACGGGACGGATTTCAGCCTACGGCGATATAATTTTTCTCTTTCGATTCATCCTCGATGACCGGCAGTCCGAAGAATATTTCCGTATTGTCGAAGATCTTCGGTGCCATCGCCTTGCCCTTGAAATTATCCCTGATTTTTCTCATCAGTTCGGGATGTACGGTAATCGATACCGGGTTTTCGACGGTCTTGAACCCGTAAAATATCGTCGCGATAATCATTTCCCGGAAATGTTCGAGGCCCGAGTTGACTTTTATTTCCATGATTTCAATACTTGGGTCAGTTTCAGGAGGATGCAAAACACCGGCACACCCTTATCATCGGGTGTTCCGGTGCGGTATCGTGCGGTAATAAGGTATTTATTCCGGTTTCATGTGCGGGAAGAAGATGACGTCCCGAATGGATTCCTCGCCGGTAAGGAGCATGACCATGCGGTCGATGCCGATGCCGAGGCCTGCGCAGGGCGGCATGCCGTATTCGAGTGCGCGAAGGAAATCTTCGTCCACCACCATCGCCTCGTCGTCGCCCCGGAGCCTCAGCTTGGCCTGGGCTTCGAGCCGTTCGCGCTGAATAACCGGGTCGTTCAGTTCTGAGAAGGAGTTGCATATCTCTTTACCTCCTGCGATAAGCTCGAACCGTTCGACAATGCCCGGTTTCGAGCGATGCCCCTTGGCAAGTGGCGACATCTCGGCAGGGTAGTCGGTGATGAAGGTCGGCTGGATGAGCTTCGGCTCGACGAACTCGCCGAATATCTCGTCTATGATCTTGCCGCTGCCGATTTTCGGGTCGAGCTCGAGCCCGAGGTCCTTTGCGATGAAGCGGAGCTCCTCCTCGGATTTGCCGGTAATATCCCTGCCGGTGTATTCCGCGATGGCATCAATGATGGTGAGGCGGCGGAACGGCGGTTTCATGCTGATCTCGCTGCCGAGGAAGTTCGTCACGTCGCACTTGTTCACTTCGAGCGCGGTGCGGTAGAAGAGCTCCTCGACCAGTTCCATCATCCAGTTGTAATCCTTGTAGGAAACATAAAGCTCGACCTGGGTGAATTCAGGGTTGTGGAAGCGGTCTATACCCTCGTTGCGGAAATCCTTGGCGAATTCGAAGACACCCTCGAAGCCGCCGACGATGAGCCGTTTCAGGTAGAGCTCGTTGGCGATGCGCAGGTAGAGCTGCATGTCGAGCGCGTTGTGGTGCGTCGTGAACGGACGGGCGGCCGCACCGCCGTAAACCGGCTGAAGCACGGGCGTTTCGACCTCGAGCCAGCCTTGAGCGGAAAAGAAACTGCGGATCGCTGAAACAATGGCCGTGCGCCTGATGAATGTCTTGCGGACCTCGGGGTTCACGATCAGGTCCACATAACGCTGGCGGTAACGCATTTCACGATCGCTGAAGGCGTCATAGACCACCTTCTGGCCGTCGACCTCCTTCTCTTTCGCGATGGGGATGGGACGGAGCGATTTGCTGAGCAGTTCGAACGTCTCGGCATGGATAGAAATCTCGCCGGTCTTCGTCCTGAAGGTGAAGCCCCTGACGCCGACGAAATCGCCGATGTCGAGCAGCTTGAAGATATTGTATGCCGTTTCGCCCACATCGTCCCGTTTCAGGTAGATCTGGATTTTTCCTTTCGAATCCTGCAGGTGGAAGAACGACGCCTTGCCCATTTTCCTGATGGTCATGATGCGCCCGGCCACCGAAACTTTTTCCTCGGCATCCTCACGGAATCCTTCGATGATATCTTCGGAATAACCGGTGACGTCGAACGAACAGGGATAGGGATTGATCCCCGATTCGATGAGGTGCTGACGCTCCTCGAAACGGCGTTTCATCTGGTCGTTGAGCGAAAGCTGCGGTTGTTCGGCACTGTTGCTGCGGTTCTCTTCTTTTTCTTTTGGCATTGTTGCTGCTCGGTGTGAATAATGACGTTGGTCTGTTAAATAGGGTTTATCCGCTTCAGCCCCGTTATGGGGCGGTCATGGTCCTGAACCAGACGGCGGGGATGGTGCTGATTTTCTGGAAGAATGAGCGGTAGGCGCGTTTCGTGAAAACGTCGTAGCCGTTCTCTTCGATCGCCGTCAGGATGTTGCCGTAATTGAGGCTGCTCAGGCTCACGGCGAACCGGCTTTCGCGATAGAGCATGGGAATGCCCAGCTCGGCTGAACGGTAGTAGCTGCGGGCCCTTTCAACCTGGAATTTCATAAGCTCGACGAACTTCGCGTTCATGGTTTTCTGCATGAACTCCTCGACCGTGTAGCCGAAGCGGCGGAGGTCTTCGAGGGGCAGGTAGATCCTCCCGCGGTCCACATCTTCGCCGATATCCCGGAGAATGTTGGTGAGCTGCATGGCAATGCCCAGTTCGACAGCGTGCCCGAGGGCTTTTTTATCGGTATACCCGAAAACTTCCGAGGTCATGAGGCCGACAACCGATGCGACCTTGTAGCAGTAAATATAGAGCTCGTCGAAAGTTTCGAACGGTTTGAAGGTGATATCCATCGCAACACCCTCGATAAGTTCGAGCGGAAGCTCGACGGGGATCCGGTAGTGCTGCAGGGTGTCGTGCCAGGCCATCATGATGGGATCGCTGCCCGGATTGCCTGCATAGCAGGCTCGCAGCTTCGATTTCCATTCTTCGAGCATCGTCCGGATCTCTTCGCCGGTGACAAGCCCGTTGGCAAGCCGGTCCTCGGCCATATCGACGATATCGTCAACGGTGCGGAGCAGCGCGTAGAGGGCGAAGATGGGGCGGCGCTGGCGGTCCGGAAGGAACATGCTGGCCAGATAGAAGGTCTTTGCATGGTTCCGGGACATCTGCCTGCAGTATTCGTAAGCCTCCTCGAGCGTCACCGGCATCCGGGCATTTTTTTTTTCTGCTGAGCGCTCATTCATCTGGTCAAGGTGCTTATATTGGCCTGTTTTCGCCCCGCAGGGTAGCGGTCCGGTTCAAGCGGGCGGCGAACTCCTGCCTCTGTAACTTTTTATAGCCCGAATACGTTTACAGGAAGAGTTGTCAAGATAAAACAATGGCCGAAATATAGCAAAAGCACCTGTTTCCGGCTTTTGTAACGAATGGAACGCACGTAACATCACCCATATCTGTTGAAGTCTCATATCCAGGAAATCAGACGGGAAAAAGCTGTCCTTGTCGGGCTCTGCTCACCTCCCGAAACGCCGCGCTCACTTGTCGAGGAATATCTCTCAGAACTCGCCTTCCTTGCCGATACGGCAGGGGCGGATATTCTCCTTACCGTGGTCCAGGAACGCCGGCTGCGCGACCCAGCTTACTGCATAGGGAAGGGGAAGGTCGACGAACTTGCGGAGTACGTCCTTGCAGAAGGCATCGACATCGTGATTTTCGACGACGACCTCACCCCGGGCCAGGCTGGAAACCTCGAACGAGCGCTCAAGTGCAAGGTCATCGACCGAACCGGCCTCATTCTCCAGATATTCGCCATCAGGGCGCAGTCCTCGCAGGCGCGCATGCAGGTTGAACTTGCACAGCTCGAGTACCTGCTGCCCCGGCTGTCCGGCCAGTGGACACACCTGTCGAAGCAGAAAGGCGGTATCGGCAGCAAAGGCCCCGGAGAAACCCAGATCGAGACCGACCGCCGCCTTGTGCGCAACCGCATATCGCTCCTGAAGAAAAAGCTCCGTGAAGTGTCGCTGCAGCACGAAACCCAGACGAGCAGCCGCCAGACCGTCCCTCGTGTCGCACTGGTCGGGTATACGAACGCCGGCAAGTCGACCCTGATGAACATCCTCTGTCCCGATGCTGAAGCTTTCGCCGAGAACAGGCTTTTCGCCACGCTCGACACCAAAACCCGCCGGCTTGAACTGAAAATCAACAAACTCGTTCTGCTTTCGGATACAGTAGGGTTTATCCGCAAGCTTCCGCACCATCTTGTAGAAAGCTTCAAATCAACCCTCGACGAGGTGCTCCAGGCCGATTTCCTCCTGCATGTCATCGACGTGAGCCACCCCGGCTACGAGGAGCAGATGCAGGTGGTGAGGCAGACCCTGAGGGAGATCGGCGTGAGCCATGAGCACATCATCGATGTTTTCAACAAGATCGATGCCCTCGAAGATCCTTCCCTGCTGAGGGAAATCAGGGCAAGGTACCCCGACGCGGTCTTTATTTCGGCGGCGCGGGGCCTGAATATCACCATGCTCAAGGAGATCATCGCACGCCATGTCGCCCTTGAATACACCGAGAGGAAAATCGTGACGCATGTTTCGAACTACAAACTTATCGGCTATCTTTACCGGGAGGCCGAAGTTACCGGCAAAAGGCACCTCGACGAGGATGTTGAACTGACCTTCATGGTACACAAGAACCGGGCCAAACACATCGATGCGCTTATCGCGTCACAACAGCCTGAACATGACACTGCAGCTTTATAACACCACGAGGCAGGAAATCCCGGAAGAGCTGCTGCGGCGGGCGGTACTCCTCGTGCTTGAAAAAGAGGGTTTTTCCGTTGAGTCGGTTTCGGGCGTCTATTGCGGCAACAGGATGATCCGGAGAATCAACCGCGAGTTCCTGCAACACGATTACGCGACCGATACCATAACCTTCCGTTACAATCATGGCCGGGAAATCGACGGAGAGTTTTATATTTCACTTGACGTCGTACGGGAAAATGCTGGGAGATTCAACGTCGATTTTCAGCAGGAGGTGCTGCGGGTGACCGTACATTCTGCCCTTCACCTTGCAGGCATCGACGACCGTACCGACAGTGAGCGCCATGACATGCAGGAAAAGGAGGCGTTTTACCTCGACCTTTTGCAGCGCGATATCTGAGGCAACAGCTTAACCATCGGACCGATGAACAGGAGCAGCGGTTACCAGCCCCCTTCTCATAGCAGACCCCCGTTCTGGAAGCGTTTTTTCCGGATAGCGCTGCCCGTTCTCTTCCTGCTTCTCTGCGGCGGGATCATTCTCGTGCGATGGCTCGGGGAGAGGAACCTCACCGAGGAACGGAAGCGTTCGGAAACCGAACTCAAGGCATACGGGGCGAAGGCGGAGAAGCTCAGTTTCGAGATCCAGCGCAGGGATATCGGCCTTTTCGCCCTTCCCCTCGCCTGGTCGGTCCGCAGGGAGCTCATGCACGGCAACTACGACCAGATCGACGAATATTTCAGCGAACTCATCAAAATCAGGGGTTTCGGCGTGCTGATGCTTGTCGAGCCTGACGGCACGATCAAGGTTTCAACCGACAGGAAACTTCAGGGGACTGCCTTTTCCGTCCTCTATCCCGGTCTTCAGATCGAGGTGCAGCAGCCGGTTTCCTATGCCCTTCGTGACGGCAGCAGCCTGTTCGTGCTTCCGGTCATGGGGCTCAGCGAACGGCTGGGCACCATCGCTTTTGTCTACCGTTACCAGCCGATCCCGCTTTCCGGCAAGACGCAGCAGTGAGGAGTGCCATGTGAATGCCGAGGCTGCACCGATCCGGTACGGTCTCAGCGTACGGATTTTTGCCTCGCATATTTTCATGAACCATAAAAACTTACCGCTCATGCGAAAAATATTCCCCGTTTTCGTGCTCATCATTGCAAGCCTTCTTTCGCTCGGGGCCTGCGGCAACAAGAACAGCGGGAGCCCTGGTTCCGGTGGTTCGCCCTTGAGTTCGATCCTTCCGATCAACAAACCGTTCGAAGGGGTGCTGACCATGCAGACCAGCATTCCGGGCGCCGGAAATGCCGAGACAAAAATGTTCATCTCGAAGGAGGGCATGCGTTACGAAAGCACCACATCGATGAAACAGTTGGACACGGCAATGAAGATGGTCATGATTTCGCCGGCAGGAACACCGAATCTCATCTATCTGATCAACGATGCGACGAAATCCTACACGGTCATCGATACTGACGAACTGCAGAAGGATATGGAGAAATCCAAACTGATGGATTCCTACAATGACGCCAAAATCGAGAACCTGGGCAAGGAAAACGTCAATGGCTACGACTGTACGCATGTCCGCATAACGACCGGCCAGACCGTCATGGATATGTGGGTTTCAAAGGATATCATCGATTATGCGACCTATGCGAAAATGCAGAGCGCAAGGGAAAAGAACATGCCTGCACTTGCCAGGAGGCTCAAGGATGCCGGCCTTGACGGTTTTCCTGTCAGGACTCGCATGGCCTCCTCATCATCTCCCGCTGTCGGGGGTGAAGAACGCGCTGTCGTCACTGAACTGGTCAAGGTTGAAAAACAGGGGCTCGACGCCTCTCTTTTCAGGGTACCCGACGGCTATGTGAAGGCGGAAGTTCCCTCCATGATGAATTACGGAGCATCGCCGAAAAAACGGGCCGAAATGGAGGCGATGATGAAAAAACTTCAGGAGCAGATGAAGAACCGCGGCGAATAAACAACCGCACTCCACGGCAGGTGCCATGAGGTTAGATTCGTTCCCTCATGGCGCTTCTGTTCTTAAGCTGCCGCTGCTGAAGCATTGATGTTTTCATTTCATAAACTGCAAACACGATACAGCCATGAATCTGTTCATCAATGATCAGGCCTGTGCGGCATCGTCCGGCCAGACGCTGGGCAAGGCCTCACGGCTCAACCACAGCCATGTGGGTTATGTGTGCGGCGGACACGGAATCTGCCAGGCCTGCTATGTGACCGTCCTTGAAGGGGCGGACTGTCTTTCGTCGCTTTCGGATATCGAAAAGGCTTTCCTTTCCGACCGCCAGGTACGCAGTGGCGGCAGGCTTGCATGCCAGGCCACCATCGTCAGTGACGGCACCGTGAAGGTCCTTTCCCGTCCGGAGGAGGTCCGCAGGCTGCTTTTCAGCAATCCGCCCGCCCTATTCGCCTATGGAGCGACGATGGGCCAGGATGTCTCTTCCAGAATCATCCCGGGAGTATCCAATCTTGCGGGACGGATCGCAAGGAGGGAAATAGGCACTCCCGGATCGCTCGGTGACCTGCTCGAATCAGCCGGCGCGGCAGTGCAGTGTGCCGCCACCATGCTTCCGCAGATGATCCCGTTCAGGGAACAGGCTATGGGGCTGCTTTCATTGCTCCCCTCAATGCTTTCGTCGCTTCCACTGCCCTCTCTGCCCTTTTCCTTGCCGTCGCTTCCACTGCCCTTCAAGCTGCCGTTCTCTGGTCCCCAGGGGCCTCTCGAACAGATTGAGCGCGTCCAGCTCACGGTAGGGGCTAAAAGCGTAAAAGCCGTTCAGGCCTCAGTTCCGCCGCCTCAGGCTTCAGTTGCACCGGCCAAACTTGCGGTGTCGGTTAAACAGGGCGCTACGCCTCAAGCCGATATCGCTGCCTTTGAAGGGATTCGCAGGGATCACTCCGAGAAACTCGTGAAGGCCGGGGTGAAAAACTTCGACAATCTGCTCGAACGCGGCAGGGACAGGGGAGGACGCAAAGAGCTTGCCGGAGCCACAGGCATCCCCGATGAAGAAGTGCTGACGCTCGTGAACCGTGCGGACCTCGCCAGGGTTAAAGGCATCGGTGCCGTCTATTCCGAGCTACTTGAAGTTTCCGGGGTCGATACAGTACCCGAGCTTGCCCAGCGGAACCCCGGCAACCTCCATGCCAGAATGCACGAGGTCAATGCGGAAAAGCGCCTGGTGCACCAGCTTCCCACGCTCGAACAGGTCGCTTCGTGGATCGAGCAGGCAAAGCAGCTTCCGAGAGTCATAAACTATTAACACTGTTTATGGTGCCGTACGGTTACCATCAGATATAATTGATTCAGCGCCGGAAAGAGACCTCCCTTTGTTTCCGGCGCTGAGCCACAAATTGAAACTTCGGTTTTTCAAAGGTTTTAAGGCCGTTTCCTTCATCAAAACGAACGAACGATGTCAGTGCTCATCAAATCGGTCTTTGCCGTCTACGTTCTCCTTTTTTTTCTGACCGGAGGACTTACGGTTTTCGTTTCCCTCGATACGGCAGCGGTCCCCGCCATCCTCAGGGAGCTTCAGTACACTGTTTTCATCTGGCATCTCGCATGCTGGATTGTCCTCGGCATGCTTGCCAATTACCTCTGGGATCTTTTTAATGCTGATAAAAAACTTGCCGATATCAGGCTTGAAAAACTGCTCCTTCCGCTTCTTGTTTCTCCTATTGTATTGTATGCTACCTGGAACCTGTTTGTCAATACCGGGAAGGAAGTTTCGTTCCTTATCGAGCTGATAGCCTTCCAGAACGGATTCTTCTGGCAGGCAATCTTCTCCAAGGCAGGTCCGGCAACAAAACCATAGAAGTCCAGCATCATGACATTGCCTAAGCGTTTTCGATATCGGCAGTCGCCATTCTCTGGAGGTTACCGTCTGCTTGCCTGTCAAGAGGTATGAAGAAGGATAAATATTTTACCATATTGTTACCATAACGACGATGAACGTTTTATTCATCGATTCGGTAGGTGAAACTCCATTCCTGAAACCCGTCGTGAAAATCCGGTTACCTGTCAGCCGACTGTCCGTAATCCTGGTGCTCCTGTTGCCTGCCGGATGCGCGTCTCCTCTTGCGTATCAGAAGCCTGTCGTCAATTTTCAGAAAGCATCAGCCATCGTCGTCGAAAACGCAAGAAACGAATACAAATGCGCCAATAAATCCGAGAGGGATATCGAGATCGATTCCCGTGCGGATAAAAGGCAGAGAATAGATGCTGGCATACTCGACAGCGGTGAACTTGTTCTGTACAGTGCCGAGGCGCTTGCAGCAAGAATGGCTGCGCTGGATGCCATCAGCAAGCATGGGCAGATGCTCCTCGCCCTGGCCCAGAGCGATGCTCCTGACAAGGCGCGTAATGCGGCAGTGGCGCTTGAATCGTCTCTTTCCCGACTCGGAAAGTCTATGGGTATGGAAGGATCGAACGAGTTCAACAGTAAAGCGGAGGGCTTTGTCACTCTCGGTGGAGAAATTGTCAGGCTGGTTTTAAGCTCGAGAGCCACTGATGCTCTCGACAAGGCTATCATCGCTTCAGATGCTTATATCAAGCCTCTCGTCGCTCTTCTCAGGGATGAATATGAACTCAATGCCGAGAGGCGCAGGGGACGATTGAGCAAATCGCGCGTCATGGCGATCGATGCATACAACGATCTTCTTTCGAAAAAACCGGTTTCAGCCGAAAAACTGAAAATTGCTGCCGAACAGATCAAGTTTGCCCAGGATGCCTGGGAAAATTTCGCACTGCTGCAAAGCGCCGAAATTGAAGGTTTTTCAGCGATGATCAAGGCGCACCAGGAACTGGTGGATTATGCGAAAAGTCCAAAGGCGCCCCGGGATTTTTCCGCGTTGGTCGATGCCACCGAGTCATTCGCGGCCGATGCCCAGGCCGTTGCGGAAGCTATCAGGAAATTCAGCAGGTAAGAGAAAAAAAGACGGGATGATGCATGACTGTCAATGAACTGATCAAAATAATCGGCAACATCATCGTCTGTGTTGATGTTATCCGCTCGGGGCTCGATCGGAACACTCCCGAAAGGGTGCGGCTCGACAATGACCGTGATGATCTGGATACTTATCAGCGGAAAATTGTCCGGAGCGTGATCGATGACAATACAGCCGAATTCAGAAAATATACGACCTCACTTAAAGAGGCTGATGCAGAGCTTGCAAAGACCATAAACGATATAAAAAAGCTTGCCGAAACGCTTGCCGCCCTGAACAGGTTCGTCACTGCCGCAGGAAAAATTGCCGCCCTCGCCGGATGAATTTATTCCGGCCCCGAAAAGAGGATGGCCCCACTGCAATGCCGGCTGTTCATTCTTCAAGACTCTTTTCGATGCAGGACGCGATCGTAAGGCCCGATGCCTTTTCCATCGATTCCCGGTGTGGATGCGTTGCTTCTCAACCCCTTTCACGGCATGATATTTTCCCTGTAATACCGCACGAGGGTTTCCTGGTCTGCGCCGAGAGCGTAGAGCAGATGGATGGTCCCGAAGATCATCTGCAGGCGGATGATGCCGTTTGTCCGGTATTTCCTTGCCGACGTCACCACAACTTTTTCGAGAATGCGGAACGAGGCCTCTTTTTCGATGCGAGAGATGATCTCGATATCCTCCATCACCTGCATGGTTTCGTCGAAGCCGCCGATTTTCCGGAAGAGTTCCTCCGTGATGAAAAGCGACTGGTCGCCGCCCCGGCACAGAGGGAAGGGAAGTCTTGTACACCATCCGTAGATGGCCATCATGGGGTCCGGATCGTCGAACATCATCTGGAAACATCCGGCACTGTGTCCCTTTTCGACGGCGTTACGGATGTCGGTTGCGAAACTTGCGGGCGGGAACGTATCCGCATGGAGGAAATACAGGATGGGGTTTTTCGCAAGGGCCGCCCCGGCGTTCATCTGCCGCGCACGGCCTTTCGCGGTCCTCAGCAGGGTAACCGGGTATCGGGATGCTTTTTCTTCGGTACGGTCGGTCCCGGCATCGCAGACGATAATTTCGATGTTCTCCTGGTTTCCGGAGGCGGAAAGAAGGTGCTCGAGAAGTGCGCATATGCCCTCTTCCTCGTTCAAGGTCGGGATAATGATGCTTATTCCAGTTGATGAGGCTGATCGCATGATGTTTCGGTTGTTCATGGTGCCTTTCGAGGTCCGGACAGGGGCGGCATTTCGATGCGCAACGGGCTTTGCCGGAGGTCCTCGAAGGTATCGATATCCCTGAGCTCGGGCAGCAGGCTGAAAGAAAACCCTTTTGTCTCAAGTTTGTCCAGGGTTTCTTCGAGCACGGTGGAGGTGCTCCAGGTCCTGCCGAGAAAGAGTTCAGGGATTCTCTGTTTCAGGCCGATGAGATAAAATCCTCCATCCATTGCCGGACCAAGGACAGCGTCACTGCTTTCGAGCAAAGCAAATGCCTTTTCGATGATAGCTGCGCTGATGTCGGGGCAGTCCGTGCCGATGAGCACGACAAGCAGGCTGCCGGAGGAGAACATTTCGCAAAAGGCGTTATGCATACGTTCTCCGAGATCTTTTCCTTGCTGGAGTCTGGCTTCGGTGCCGGGACTGAGCAGTGTGTCGGTTTGCGGAATGAAATCGGAGTACCAGATAACTCGCCGGGCCTTGACAGGTGAGGTTGCTGCGTCAGTAAGCCTGCGCAGGGCTTCATAAATTTCAAGTGCACGGATATTGCCGATGGTACCGGCGAGCCGGGTTTTCACTTTTCCTTCGACCGGGTTTTTTGAAAACACGGCGAGCACCCTGTTTCCGGGGTACGGATCCTTCGCCCCGGTTAATGAAACGGAATCGAGACCGCTATGGCGAGCGTTCGGCATTTTTTTCGGTAGAATGGTTCTTTGTTTCTGTAACCGGTCGCAGGAGGGAATTAGTTCGTCGGGAACTGCTCCCGGAGCAGGCAAGCCGGAGTAGACCGTAAAACCGCTGAAAAGGCCGCCATTTCAGGCAGCCTTTCTGTTTGTCGGCACTTGTTCGTGACGGTTGATGGTAGGGAGCGGTCAGGCTCCGAGTTTCGAGACGAGCTTTTCAGCAGCGAACCTGCCGCTGAGCGCCGCGCCTTCCATGGATGCCAAGTAGTGCTGGTCGGTATAGTCGCCGGCAAGGAAAAAGTTGCCAACAGGGCTGATCTGGTCAGGGCGGTACTTGTCGACATCGGGGACGGCCTTGTAAACCGACTGCGGTATTTTCACCAAGCTCGATTTCAGGAGTTTCGCATTTCTCGACAGCGGGAACCTGTCATGGATATCCTTCATGACGAGCCTGACGATAACGTCGTTCGGCAGGTCCATCAACTGGTGGGCGGGAGCAAGCACGAGGCTCAAGACGCTTCCTCCGTTCGCCGTACCGTCGCCGTTCTGGAAATCGCCAGGGCAGGTGATCGACACGTCGGCAAACGTGGCGAAAATGGTGCCCTGCGAGAACATGAGGTTGTCGGTATCGGTTATTTTCCGGTCGAACCAGAGCTGGCAGTTCGCTACGGGGCTTCCGGTGAACTGGTGGAGGTTCAGGAAGTAATCATGCGAGAGCCATGAAGGCGGGATAACCTTTTTCAGGCTGTGGACAGGCAAAGCTGAAATATAGGCGTCGGCCTCGATCTTCTGGCCGTCACTGAAAATGGCCGATCTGACGCTGCCGTCTTCCTTGAGATCGAACCTTGAGAGTTTCGCGTCGACAAAAATCCTTCCGCCCCTTTCCTGGATGTAGTGGCGCATGGGCTCGATCATGGAGTCGCCAGGGTTCTTATGGAAAAAGCCGAATTTCGTGGCCGCGTAATCGGTGCCGAAGTACTTGAAGATGGTGATCATCGGGCGGGCGCTGATGACGTTCGGTTCGATGAAGTTCATGGCCAGCGCGATGGCCCTCCAGAGTTTTTCGAGCGAATGCTCCGACGCACCCCGCAGGCGGTGCCATTCGGCATAGGTCATGTGGTCCTGGCTCCGGAAGTACTCCTCATTTCCGGCAAGAGCGGGGTAGAGCCCCCTGATGAGGGAGATTTTGTCCCACATGGTCAGAAAATCAGCCTGAAGGCCGCCGACCACCTCTGCCCAGGGGCTCGGCAGGTTCGCCTTCCTGAAGAAAGACTGCTTTCCATCAGGCTCTGCATAGATCAGCGCGTGGTCTTTCCAGTGGTAATTGTTTTCCGCCCCTATTCTGGAGAGGTATTTCTGAAGCTGGGCATAGCCGCCGAAAACGATATGCAGGCCCGATTCGATGGAGTCACCGTCGCTGTCTTTCCAGACGGACACCTTGCCGCCAAGTATTTTCCTTTTCTCGTATATCTCTACCGAATGCCCCCGGTCAACGAGCTCTATCGCTGCGCTCAACCCGGCGACACCGGCACCGAAAATTGCAATTTTCATAGTTCAGAAGGGGTGAGTGATATTTTCGGATATTTTAAAATATGCAGATATGTGATCGTGCCTGACTCGAGCCCTTGAACCATACAATAGGGCAGTTTCACAGAAATTCAATGGCATCCTTTCCTGTGTTCCTTTCAGGTCGATTGTCGAAGCACAAGATATTGAATTATTTTCATTTTTGAGTTTTCCCGGCATGAAGGGTTCTCAGGGTACTAACTTCCTGTGCCGGTTTTAAATAAAGAAAAGTTCCCCGATTTTCGCTCTCACTTTATCCTTCTGTCCATTCAATCATCCACTTGTCACCTTCGGGAGATGATTTTCAGGCATTGCATAATTTTTGCCTGAAAAAAATATGAAAATTCAATAAATATACGTATCTTTTACGATGTGATTCTTGATTTCAAGCATCAGGGATCATGAACATTCCCGAACTGACGCCCTGACCGACGTATCCCCCATCTTTTCGGTACTCGATAGTGCTTGCGTAGTTTCGCTTTCAACTAAACAGTACCTCGTCATGAGCTTTTGGCAAAAAATTTTAGGTAAGGGGGGCCCTGTTCAAGAGGGGGCTGCCAGCTTGGAACCTTCCGGATCAAATCCTGCATTGCTTTCCAGACAAGAAGCGACGCGAATGCTTCTTCACTCTGTAAAGTCCTGGAATGCATTCCGAAAAATTCATCTTGATTTTATTCCGGACCTGAGCGGTGCAGACTTCAGAATGGCAAACCTGAGCGGTGCAGACCTCAGTGGTGTAAATCTCAACAATTCGGACCTTCGCAAAGCAAACCTTACCTGGACAGCCCTCAATGGAACACGCCTCAATGGGGCAGATCTGAGCCAGGCAAAACTTGGCTATGCTTATTTAAGCGGAGCAGACCTTAGTGGAGCAAGGTTCATATCGGCTGACCTCCGCGAAGCAAGGCACAACGATGCAGACCTCCATGGGGCTGACCTGAGCGATGCGGATCTCCGTGGTGCAAACCTCAGTGGTGCAGACCTCAGCAGGGCAACTTTCTGCCGGGCAAATCTCTGTCATGCGAACCTCTCCAGATCAAACCTTTTCTCGGCACATCTCGACAAGGCATACCTCACCGGTGCAAACCTTGGCGAGGCAAATCTCATCAGTGCAGATCTCAGGGAGGCAAGCCTCAAGGATGCGGATCTCAGAGGGGCAGAAATAAGAAAAGCGGACCTCAGTGGTGCAAATTTACATGGGGCTATCCTGTATAAAGTAAATCTCGGTGACGCCAATCTGAGTGGAGCCAACCTGAGCGACGCGGACATGAACGGTGCCAAAATCGAAGGAGCAATATTCGAAGGTGCCAACCTGAGCGGAGTGCAACTGTTGAATTCAGATCTTACCGAGGCGGATATTTATGAAAAAGAACGACGCAGGGTGGAACACGACGGAAAACAATCTGAAACGCCTTCGGATGTACCGCAACAAGAAATGGGAAACAATCTGGAACCGGGTTTTGCACAAGCATAGTTCCCAATATCGGTTTTTGCTGAGAAACCGTTATTTGGATCAGCCTGGGTTCCTGGGGCCCGTGCATGAATTTTCAGGGTCTTTCGCTCAGATCGGAACAAAAAAAAGTCGATATCGGAACCCATGGTGTAAAACGCCCCCTTTGTTCCATATGCGTTGGTTCCGTTTCGATCGCGGGATTCTAAGAACGATGCTGACGATCGGATTTGCCTGGAATGGGAGTTGAGCGTCAGGGATGATTCTGTCCCTGGTCTGCCGGTATCGGCTCTTTCCTGGCTTTTTCACCCGGATAAGAGAATGCCCAGACCAGGGTGACGACCCATCCGACAACTGTCCAGCCCAGCAGGACGTTGAGCACTGAAATCGTCCATCTGCTGCGATGTTTTCTTGCGAACGCCACAATAGCCGGGATGAAGCTGATGATGAAGAAAACAAGAAATACAAGGGATACCGTAAAAGGTGATTGATCATGGTAAGTCCAGGTGCGAACCCATTCGTCCATCATGCTCGTATGAATGTTTTATTCTATTGCGGAAAAAGCTGCTTCTGAAAGACACATCCCGACCCGCTGGTTCAATCGATTACAGCTGCCGGGAGCATATATTCCCTTTGACGTTTTTCTGCCTGCAATTCTTTCACCCCGCCGTTTTTTCCGGTTTCATAAATAAAATGTGCAATAACCGCATTCATTCATCTTTGCAGGCTATAAACGCATCTCATTATCCTCGATTGATGTTACGGAAAAGTAAACTTTGTTTCTGATCAGGTTAAATCTATAAAAAAAAGCATGTTATGTTTTCACATGAGTTATGTTTTTTATAGATTCGGACACTCGATTCTTCCCCCGAAATCCAGTTGATGAGTATTGACGTTGTGAAATTTCCGAATAACTGACCTTGTGTTTGCTTTCACGAACACCGTGTGCCGGTTGGCCTATTGATGTTTTTTAATGTCATCGGATAAGGGGGCGGGAGTGGTCTTTTCAGCTTTCCTGCATTTCATCATGTGAGTCATTATCGTCATGGGCAAATTTATCGGTACGCTTTATCATCCTTATGGGAAGGGTCCTGAAAAAAGGGTGTTCGAAGGATTTTCTTGGCCTTGTCTCTTTTTCGGCATTTTCTGGTTTGCAATCAAGGAGATGTGGCTTTTGTGCCTTGTTTCCTCCCTCCTTACATATTTTACCGCAGGACTGAGCTGGCTTGTATTTCCGTTTTTTTCCAACAGGCTCTATGAGAAACATCTTTTGAACAAGGGATACAAGTTTCTGTAGTTTTAAAAGGCATCCCTGTTCATCTGTTCCGAAGCCCTGTTGCTCGGGTTGGTCCCGATGAATCGGGATCGAAATCCTCATGTACCACTCGTACAATCCGGTTTCTCCGCTCGCTGCGCCCTGCAACTCTTGCTTCTCACGACAATAAAGAGCGGTGCCCTAAAGGCATTTTTGCGTTTCGAGGGATTCATCGTCAATATCCTGTTGGTTGGGTATCGATGGACGGCTACGGGTTTTCAGCACGACCGGATGAGACAAATCCTGATTTTCCGAAGTGATCGCGGGGGTTCACAAGCATTGCCTGTTCCATTCTTATCGCCAGCCTCGTCCGCCATTTCAGAATCATTCATCCGTCAGCTTTTCTGTTCGGAAGCTTTCGATTTATTCTGAAAAAACATCGGGAGCACGCAAGGCCTTCAACGTGAGTATTCCAGGCTGGAAGGGTATGCCGGTCAGCTCAGCCTATCCGCATTTTCTTCAGCATGTTTTCAATTTCGGTGAGGATCGTCATGCTGAGTCGGAGGGATTCCTGATAAATGAAATGCAGTTCTTCGATGGCCGGACGGATATCGGGGAGGGGAAAACCGGTCTTCTGAACAGGCTTGTCCGTTTTTATCCGGGGCTCTGTGCCCTTGTTCATTCCTTCTGGCATGGCTGCTGGCAAGAATTTCAGTGAATAAATTTGCGGCGCAATAGTCTTATACTACTGTAATAAAAAAAACTCGGTGTAACTGGCAAATCCTTTCGCTGCTGTATAGGAATATGCGGGGGGCTGCCCTGCTCCCTAAAATATTTAAGAAATAGTGAGTATATTTTTTGATTATTTAGAAAAATAATGTTTATTTCTTACAATAAAGTAATGTTTTGCTGGAATTGAACCAAAAACAAGCCCGAAATGTCCGGACATCTTGACCTGATCGACCTTAAAATTATCGAATCTCTTGGCGAAAATGGCAGGATCCGTCTCAGTGAGCTTGCCGAAATTGTCGGTCTGTCAATTCCGTCAGTCAGTGAAAGGCTTGACAAGCTCCAGAAGAGCGGCATCGTCAAGGGTTTCACCATGGAAGTCGACGAGCGGCAGCTCGGTTTCGACATTCAGGCATTCATCCGCGTCAGGGTCGATTCTTCGAAACACTACAAATCTTTCATGGAACATGTCATGAAGGAAGACGAGATCATGGAGTGCTATTCCGTAACCGGTGAGGGTTCGCATATCCTCAAGGTCATGACCCACAATACGTCTTCGCTCGAAAGTTTCCTTTCCAGGATACAGAGCTGGCCGGGGGTGCTCGGTACCAATACCAGCTTCGTGCTTTCACAACTGAAAAAGAAAAACAAGATGAGCGCTGAAATCGTCCGCAGCAACCTTCAGGACCGTCAGGTTCTGCTGACCTTCGAGGAGAAGAGATCAAGGAAATAAACAGGCTTTTTTTAAACATTTATCGTTGTCATTACCACCATTACGCAAACAAACAAGGAGGTTCACTTTGAGCAGTGAAAGCAAAGTTCCGGTTTCCGCCATTTACGGGTCGTTGACTTTTGACCAGAAGGCCATGCGAGCCAAGCTTCCTAAAGAAGTTTTCTCGGCTTTACAGGATACCATCAAGGCGGGGAAAAAGATTCCTGAATCGATTGCCGGTGCAGTTGCGCACGGTATGAAGGAATGGGCCATGGAGAAGGGGGCAACCCATTATACCCACTGGTTCCAGCCGATGACCGGTTCAACGGCCGAAAAACACGATGCGTTCCTTTCGATCGATCGTGACGGTACCCCTATAGAACGTTTTTCAGGTGAGCAACTGATCCAGGGCGAGCCTGACGCATCAAGCTTCCCGTCAGGCGGCATGCGCACCACCTTCGAAGCCCGCGGTTACACTGCCTGGGACCCTTCGAGCCCGGCATTTCTGATGAAGGGCGGCAACAACCTGACCCTGTGCATCCCGACCGTTTTCATCTCCTACCACGGCGAGGCGCTCGACTCCAAGACTCCGCTCCTTCGCTCCATGGATGCAGTCAGCAAATCAGCCATCAGGCTCCTTGAAATTCTCGGCGTAAACGGCGTTACCCGTGTCAAGACGTTCGCTGGTTGCGAGCAGGAATATTTTCTTATCGACAAGAAATTCTACACCCAGCGTCCTGACCTTGTGATGACCGGCCGCACGCTTCTCGGTGCACTTCCGCCGAAAGGCCAGCAGCTTGAGGACCACTACTTCGGCTCCATTCCGGACCGTGTGCTCGAGTTCATGCAGGAAGTCGAACAGGAACTGTACCTGCTCGGCATACCAGCCAAGACCCGCCACAACGAGGTTGCGCCGCATCAGTTCGAGATCGCCCCGATTTTCGAGGAAGCGAACATCGCTGCGGACCACAACCTGCTCACCATGGAGGTCATGCGCAAGGTTGCCGACAAGAAAGGTTTCGCTCTGCTCATGTTTGAAAAACCCTTTGCAGGCATCAACGGCTCCGGCAAGCACAACAACTGGTCGATCGGCACCAACACCGGCATCAACCTGCTCGATCCGGGTGATACTCCGGCAGAGAACATCCAGTTCCTCGTTTTCCTCATCGCCGTTCTCAAAGGCGTCTACAAGAGGGCTGACGTGCTCAGGATGTCCATCGCCAGCATCGGCAACGACCACCGCCTCGGTGCGAACGAAGCTCCTCCGGCAGTCGTGACCGTCTTCCTCGGCGAACAGCTCGAGACCGTGCTCGATGCCATCGAAAGCGGCAAGACCGACCTGAAAACCGAAAAACTGTTCCTCGACCTCGGACTTTCACAGGTACCGTCGCTCAACAAGGACTACACCGACCGCAACAGGACTTCGCCGTTCGCATTCACCGGCAACAAATTCGAGTTCCGCGCAGTCGGTTCATCGCAGTCTCCTTCCGTGCCGAACATGGTGCTCAACACCCTGATGGCCGAAGCGATCGACGAGGTCGCCGACGCGATCGAAGCGAAAATCGCTGCCGGCAAGGACAGGAACTCCGCCATCCTTGAAGCTATCCGCGAGGGCATCACAGCCACCAGGGCGATCCGCTACCCTGGCGACAACTACAGCGAAGCGCTGCAGAACGCTGCCAAAGAGCGCGGACTGCCCAACATGAAGAACACCCCACAGGCCCTCCGCACCCTGGAGAAAGCCGATGTCAGGGCGATGTTCGTCAAATACGGCGTGCTCAGCGAAGAGGAAATCCATTCGCGCCTGCACATCCGTCTCGAGCGTTACATCAAGGGTATCGATATCGAAGCCCGCACCCTGCAGCTCATGCTGAAAACCATCGTCATTCCCGACGTGTCCGAGTACCAGGGCGATATCGGCAGTTCGTTCAACAACCTGCTTGCCGCCGCTGAATCCATCGGTCTTTCCGATGCGGCTATTGGCAGCCAGGCTAAGTACCTGAAGGATCTGGCCGAAGGGCTCTCCGAGCTTATCGATCTTGCCGCCGAGCTCGACGAGCTTGTCGAGAAAATCGAAAGCTTCGGTACCGAGTTCGAGAAAGCCGACTTCTGCGTCGAGACGCTTCTGCCGCACATGGTCAAGGTCCGTGAGGTCGCCGACAGGCTCGAACTTCTGGTCGACCGCAGCCGCTGGCAGCTTCCGACCTACCTCGAAATGCTCTTCGAGCACTGATCGCTTCGAAAAAGCAACACAACGAAAAAGGCCTCCATCCGGGGGCCTTTTTTGTTTGTATGCGTCAGGCATGTTTCTGATTCGCCGAGGTCAACCTCTTTCCATATGTTGTACACTGTGAACGATGCGAAGTGCAAAAGTGGGGTGACGGATGCGAATGGAAACCTTTCCGGTATCTGCTTTGCGGCCGGATGCAACGTGGGGGGAGAGAGGACGTAAAGACGTTTACCTCTTTCCGGAGCCCATCGGGATTCAGAATCCAATAAAGACGCCCTTGCCTTCACCCGGACCTTTCCGCATCTGTTAGCCGGTCAAAAACAGAAACACATCGTGCAGCGTGGGAGAGCGAAGCGCGTAGGAAGGTCCGGGTCAATCGTTCTGACGGAAACCAGGTCTCCACCCATCTGTTTTTGAAATTGCCCGGCGTATCGAGGGCAATGATTTTACCCTGGTCGATGATGCCGATCCTGTCGCACAGCTTGTCGGCCTCTTCCATGTAATGCGTTGTCAGGATGATGATTATCTTATTTTCCGTCGTCAGTTACCTGATATAGGTCCAGAGGTTTTTCCTCGTTTGCGGATCGAGGCCCAGCGTAGGCTCGTCCAGAAACAAGATCTTCGGATTGTGCAGGAATCCCCTTGCAGGTTCCAGACGTCGGCGCATCCCGCCGGACTATTTTCTCATCCTGACATGCTGCTTGTCGGCAAGGTCCACAAGTTTCAGTCCTTCATCTATCTTCCTGTTTATTTCGGTCCTCCTGACCCCGTACATCAACGCATGCAGATAGAGATTTTCCCTGCCGGTCAACAGATCGTCAGAACTCGGGTCCTGAAAAACAAATCCTGTGCACCGCCTGACCCGGGCAGGGTTTTTCACGGTGTCATGTCCGCAGATCAAAGTTTGACCGCTGGTGGGAGGCAGAAGTGTGGCTCACGGATCAGGCCGAATCGCCTCCGTCGACAATAAGAACCTGTCCGGTGATCCATGATGCTGAGTCGGAAGCTAAAAAAAACACGGCATCGGCAATATCCTCAGGTCTGCCGAGACGCTTGAGGGGAATCGCGTTCCTGATTCTTTCTCTTTCAAGTTCTGGATATTCGCAGCGTTTCAGATACTCTTCGAACATATCCGTTTGCACGGCTCCCGGACAGACGCAGTTAACACGAATTGCAGGGCCATGGTCGCGGGCCATCGCGCGGGTCAGCGAGATTATGGCGCCTTTGGTTGCCGCATAGGCGGCATTCTGTCTTGCGCCTGACAGTGCAAGGATCGAACTGATATTGACGATGACCCCGCACTGCATACGTTCGAGAACGGCCTTCGTTATTCTGTAAGTCCCGGTCAGATTGGTTTCAAGAAGATTGAACCAGACTTTTTCTGTTGTTTCATGCAGGCTCGATGGGGAGGGGTTTATGCCGGCATTGTTGACAAGAACGTCGATATTTTCCGTTTGGAAGCTCTTCATTGCTTCGAGGATTTCCGATTCGCTGGCAAGATCGCAGGGGACTCCGGTAAAACCGGGAATTACCTTTGAAATATTTTTTATCGCGGGATTACGGTCCAGACCGAGGACCTTTGCGCCTGCTTCGGCAAATCGACGCGCTGCTGCAAGCCCAATGCCTGCAGCAGCGCCAGTAATGACGACTGTTTTTTCATGCATCATTTTGCTTGATAAACTTGAGGACGACATCTGTGAGCTGTCTTACAACGGTCCTGTAAACTTTCGGTGAAGGCGCGATATTCCAACGGTTATCGATGCCTACAATATCACTGATATACACCAGACCAGCCAAGTCTTTTTTATGAAAATCCGCTACTGTGAAGAGTGCCGATAATTCCATTTCGATGCCAAGGATTTCCCGCTCCAGCAGTTTTTGCAGAAATGAACCGGTTTCCCGATAAAGTGCGTCGGTCGTCGCTACAGACCCTTCTTTATAATGCAGTTGAAGATCTGCGAGCGCTTTTCCAAGGCGTTTTACAGCTATGGCAGACGGAGATGACTTTTTTCGCCGTCCGTAATGCGGAGATGTTCCTTCATAAATCCAGGCATTGGTCGCAATGAGCAGTTCCCCGAGATCGAGATCCGGAACACTCTTTGCTGTTGGATGCCCGGCAGGCCCGATAACAAGAAAATTTCCGCATCCGAGCGCGATCAGTTCTTCCAGCTGAACGGCTGCCATTGGTGATCCATGCATTCCCTGTGAAACGACAAACGGTTTTCCGTCATCAGGGCTGAAAACATTAAGCTGCATTGGGTTTGTTATACCGAGACTGAACGAGCGGTACGGGTAAAGGGCTTTCAAAGAATTATTCAGCTCAGGCACATAATTGATTATGCACTGATCGGGAATATTTCTGCACTCGACGATGTTTTTCCGTTTCAGAAGAAAATCAAGGTACTTGCTGGCCAAAGTTATGCTGGAATCTTGAAATTTCATGTCAATACGGATAGGGAATGGAAATTCTTTCAATACTGCCATACTGTTCTTGCAGGATCCGGGGAATATTTGCTTCAAGGTTATTCATGAAAGTTTTTCGGTCTGGTGACGGGCTCATTTTATTGGCCATGTGCATCAAATAAAGTGCAGTATCAAACGGAGTGTTTGGACGATTCAGTAAAGCCATAGCCAAGCCATCGAGAGCCCTTGCTTTTTCTTCTGGGTTTTTTGTTTCCGGAAACCATACGTGCAGCGGTAACGAAGAGAAAAAGCTGATGGTATGCCTTTCACAGGCCAATCGTCTTTTATTGCTGTATTGAAAATGAGTGATCTGTTTTTCATGCTTCCGGTATATTGCCACCTTTTCGGGAATGTGCGCGATATCATAGTTGCGTATAAGTTCTGACCAGAGCGACCGATCTTCGAGACTGTCAAACTGACTTTTGAATCCTCCGATTTGTTCGATAACAGCGCGATCGGACAGGGATGCGCAGGGCGCTACCGGATTTGCTCCATTGAAAAGGAATTGGAAATACAAACCGGGTCTTGGCAACGGCGGTGTTGCGCGGGTAGGATGGTGTCGGTTTTCAGCCTGAAAGTACTTGAAAAAGTCACCATAGACCATTTTTACGTTCTGTGGTGATCTTTGTAATGCTCTGATCAAAATATCAAGCCCATTGGGCAGGTAGCAATCATCGGAGTCGAGAAATCCGAGGTATCTGCCTTTAGAAATGGAAATTCCATGATTGCGTGCTACGCTTGTTCCTGCATGAGATTTATACACGTATTGAATTCGAGAATCGCCTTTACCATAATTTTCGGCAATGATTTTGCATTCATCGGTATCGGAGCCGTCATCGATAATAAGAAGTTCCCATTCAGTGAATGTTTGGTTGATGACGCTCTCGATCGTTTCGGCCAGGTATTCGGCACGGTTGAAGACGGGAGTTATGATCGAAACAACCGGTCTTCCGGTCTTGCCTGTATCAGTGGAAGATGTCATGGTTGTTGTATGGCCAAAGGATTGCCGGCAGGGTGCCACATAAGGCCGTAACGTTCGGGGCATTCGGCGCAGATTGGCTTGATGTCGTTCATTACCCGGTCACGAAAAATCCGGTAAGGTTTACTGTGCCAGATCTTCTCGAAATCTTCTTTGAACAGGTTTCCGAAATTAAGGACTTCCGGATCAGGTTGAAGGCAACGGGGAGACATAAAACCGTCCCATGTGATATTGCAACCATGGAAAGGCCATTTGCAGAGATAGGTGTGGTCCTGGTTGTTCAAATCGGGTGCGGAGAATCGAATGGCGGCATTTTTAGCGGCTTTGCCGGCTTTGTGTACCACTTTCCTGTAGATTTCCTTATCGATTGTATGTATCAGCTCTCGTTCAATGTTGTTAGACGGTATGAACTCCGAATTGATGTTCTGCAGATAAACTTCATCGAGGCCGAGGTCTGCTCCGGGTTTAACGATGTCCTGCAAGGTTTTGAGAGTCTGCGGAGTGATCACAAGAGAAAGGGCCAATTCGGTGTCCGGATAACGGATTTTGCTGCGAAGTCCGGCAAGTTCGGCAATATTGTAGACGATGGATTCGAATGGTATGCCGGAACGAAGGACTTTGAAGGTATGCGGGCCGGTTGAATTTATTGACAGATTGATCCTGTTGATGCAGGAATCAAGAAGTTCTTCTGCAATGTTCCTTGACAATAATGATGCATTTGTAAACTTACCGACAGACGCGCCCGAAGCTTTGGAAGAACGGATCATTTTCGGCAGGTCCCTGTTGAGCAATGGTTCCCCGACACCCTGCAGATGAAACCGGGAAACGGGGGGCAATTGGTCAAGCACCATGAGAAACTTTTCCAAAGGCATGTTTCTGTTCGGCCTGGACCAATAGGTGCGCCTGCAATTAACGCATCTGAAATTACACCGGTTGGTCGGTTCGATCTGGACGCGCATCAGACGTTGTTTCATTGGCAAGTATTTGATGGTCAAATCACTTTTTCTTATACGACTTGTGCAAGAACCTGATCGATTGCGGTAAGCATCGATGCCTCTGACTCGAAAACCTGCATTTTCTCCTGACCGATGAGCTGTTGAATCTTCTGCTGCAGGGGATGGCCTTGTTCGATCCAAACTTTGCCGAGCAGGTGTTTGTTGAAAAGGGAAAGAACTTTTGCCGAAATCTCCCGATTTTCCGGCCATGCAGTGATTGCTATGTCATGGCAGAACGGTAAAGGCAATCCTTCGGAGGAAAGGGAATCCGGATCGGTTGCAACGAGCAGCGTCGTTACCCTGGGATTGATGAGCAGTGAGCGCGCTGCGGAAAGCGGGCTTTGTTTTGTCTTGTTGATTCGGATTTCTCCGATGAACACACCTTCTGAAGAGGTTGTGCCTAAACCGGAATTGACAGGTGATACCCGGCTTCTGACTTTGCTGATCAAATCCGCAGGTTCTGACCCGAAGACAAGCATAGACGGGATGGTGCCGTTGCCCTGGACATAGGACTCGAGTATCTGGCTGTGGAGATGTGTCAGGATAGTGCCCATCTGCGGCTGGGAATTCACTTCGATGATGACGGCATCGGTCTCATGCCAGGGTTTTCCGATATCGCCGGAAATAAAATCGACAGCGGCGATATCGAGCCGGAGAAGCTCGACAGCAAGTTTAGTCAGGTCTATGTATGAACGGTCAATTTCCTCCTCTTTCATCATGATCACATCTCCACCTGTGGATACATTGGCAGCTCGCTTTAAAGGGATGAATGCTCCTGCAACTGGAACCGAACTCAGGTTCAGTCCTTCTCGTTCGAGCAGAAACCTGGCTTCATTGTCTATGACAACAGGCTTCATGATGGAAAAATGTGCGTTTGAACGTCTCGGATCCATGTTCGCCAGCTCGACAAGGTTATTGACAGAATGAACGCCATCACCGGTTATGCCTGCAGGCAGACGTCTGACAATCGATACAGGTTCACCTCGCACAAGTGTAATGCGGTATGCCGGGCCCTTGATGAATTTTTCAACGATTACTTCGGACGAGAGTTTGCCTGCCAGCTCGAAAGCTTCGAGAACTTCATGATTGGTGCGTAAATCTGCTGAAACTCCCTCCCCCTGTTCGCAGTCCGCAGGTTTTACAACTACGGGAAAGCCAATCTGTTTTGCTGCCGTGACTGCTTCCGCAGGGTTTCTGGCCTGAAACCCTGCGGGTACAGGTAAACCGACCAGTTGAAGGGTGGCTTTCGTGATCAGTTTGTTTTTCGATTGTCGAACACCGTATGCGCTTGTTTCATCACTGATACTGCTGAAAAACAATCGTCCTTTTGTTCCCCAGCCATACTGGAATACACCGCCAGGTAATGGCAGCACAGGGATTCCGAGAGAGAAGGCGGCATTGATAAATCTGATATTGTTCGTACCAGCCGGGGCTATCGTCCTGAGTCGCTGAATCAGATGTTCAAGTTCACCATGCAGTATCGGATTCAGTTGTTTTTTACCTGATTCAGGACCGTTGAGCAGTTTCAGGATCAATTCCAGAGTAAGCAATGTCGTGCGAGGTTCATAAGAGGGGAGCAATACCACGAATACAGGGTTGTCGTTTTTTGACAGAGCTGTGTCCCGCGCATTGATGATTTTGAATGGTTCAAGCACGGGAATGCCTGCAGAAACCAGTAATCCGTAAACAACGGTCAGGACGGCTTCTATGGTATTGCCGGAATTGCTTTTGAGTTCATCGATGTGCTTGATTGAGAGATATGGTCCAAACAATTTAAGCAGTTTTTTCGCAGTTAAGCCTTGATCTGCGTCTTTCGAAACCTGAAATTCAACGGCAACCGATGGTTGTCGGAATCCTTCGACATATCCGGAATAAATTCTTACAGATTTTGTTTTTATCATAAAAAATAGTTTACGGAAGATGTTGTGCGGGTGATGCTTTTTATCGAAATATAATCCCAATAAAACGTGAAACACCTGGCGGGATTTTGAAAATCTGTTCAAGGCATATGAACAGGATGGTGTAATACCTCATATGCGACAGATTGCCTGGGGTGAAGATTACCGCAGAGGCCGCCCTTATTTCTCGAATATCCAGTAAGTGCAAGTTTTTCCGTCTCTGGTGAACCTCACGGGGCTGAGCGAAAAACGGTCTTTTGCCCGGACACTACCGTTGATGATGTAGTAGATATCTGAAAGCACCTGGCGGGACGAAACGAAATAGTCATGGCCAAGGTATCCCAGGTCGACATTGGTGACATCGATGGTGTCGATTCCCTGATGAATGACCGGATAATCTTCAACCCCGCCAAGCCTCGTATATCCGTTGACATCGTACGAAAGCCGCATGGCTTTGTCGTTTCGGGATACATACAGGGTTACCAACGCTCCGGTACCGCTCACGACCGGGGCGAAATCACGCTCAAAGATCATGGAATCGATATCGGGTGCAGCCATGATGATCGTTCTGATCCGGTCGCGGGGCAATCGGTTTTCATTCTTAAGCCCAGCTAAAGCATTGACCGTTTCACGGTTTCCCATGCTGTGAGCAATGATGCTGATGCTTTTCGGGCTTGCTCTGCCTGCGAGTTCTTCAAGGAATGTTTTCAGGTTTTTCGATGACCAGTCGGAATTGTTCTGGTCTGCGACGTATTTGAGCATTTTGCCGTTCGAGGGCCAACTGAAGAAAATAGCCTTTCCCCTGAAACCAAGGTCGGTCACGATCCGGGCCATTGTTACGGCGGCATGCTCGAAAGTCGTATTGTATCCATGGATGTAAAGCAGGATATCACTGGTTTTTCCAGGGGTTTCACTACTGAATACGTCATCAAAAAATTCTTTGCCGGTCATTCGGAGCTTCTGTCGGGTGATCACGAAATCATTCAGGCTGTCACTTCCGAGCTTTTCATGTTGCGTGTTCCCGATTGAGTGACGAACCGGCCTGGACAGCCTCAGGCATCCATAAGTCAGTGGAGCGCGTTGGGAGCCGTAGATCTTTCCGTGAGCGACATCCCCGATAAAATTACGGTCCGTTGCGAAATATTCCTCGATTGCGGCTTTGCTGGCATTGCTTTCTGCCATCCGTTCAGATGCACATCCCGCGACAAGAAAAATAAGCAGGCAGAGTATGAACCTTGAAATCCATACGTGTTTCATCGTCCAGAAATTTGGGGGATTTAACCGTTAATCTGTTAATCTGTCAATCGACAGCTTCTTCATAGGACAGAATATACCGTCGGCAAAATCCGGTCCGGATATAACCCGGTACATGGATTGTATGGTTGCATTGATAAAAGTTATCTAAAATAAATGGAAGTGAATCGAAAAAGATATGATTGGGATTTCTTGTCGAAATGTCTGAATGGGAAGCAGCCACTCTACCGGAACGACAGCCGTCTTTCGACCGAAGGCTCTCTTTTGATCGTGCCTGCCTTCGAGAAGGTTTTCTCCGGCACGGCTTCAGAAACTGCGGCCCGTGCAAAACGTCCCGGATAACAGGACTTCTCCGGTTGATGGGTTCTGCCTGCGGCATCATGTTCCTCTTTTCCATTACCGTTGTTTTTATTTCCATCTTTCCTTTTTTCATCGCGTGCGATGGGCAATCTGGTTCCGGACTTGTTTCGATTGACTCCGCTCCCTGTCTTCAGGGGTATGGAACGATGCGTACGCAGCACAGGAAGACGGCCTCAATTATCCTTTTGGCCATCAGCCGATAACGATGCCGTAACTGTCCAGCAGGCCAGCCAGCCCTTCTGCCGAGAACCGCGTTTTTCGAAGCCGATTGTTTTCAGGGTTGATGGAAAAATTGAAGGCTGTCCGCAAATCGGAACCTTCGAGGTTGGTATGGTGAAAAATTGCCAGAAGAAGGTCGCATTCCGCGAAAGTCGAACAGGAAAGATCGGTTCCGGTAAAATCCGCTTCCCTGAGGTCGCATTTGAGGAGTTTGGTATTCCTGAGCTTCATGTTCTGGAATGATGAGAGCTTCATCATGCAGTGTTCAAATCCGGCTTCGAAAAGCAGCTTCGAACAATCGCTGAAAACGGTCCCCAGTAACTTGCAGCCTGAAAAATGGACTTCCTGAAATCCTGTGTCCCTGAGTTTGGCAAGGCTCAGGTCGCAGTTGACGAACCTGCAGTTCCTGAAGATGCTTCCGGAAAGGTCGGATGCGTTGAAATTGCAGCGAATGAAGGAACAATCTTCATAAATCGCTTTTTCAAGCATGTTTTCAGTGAAGGCGAGGCCCTCGAAAACCCTGTTTTCTACGAGTTCTGAAATGATTCTGTTCATACTCTAACATACGGCGTGTTGTCTGTATATGAAAGGTCCGATGTGTTTCCCTCGTTCAAGTTGCCTTATTTGATTTTGATGTACGGTTATTTGCCGAAATTGTTGAGTCTGAACGGTGTTCAATATGTTTTCCTGAGATTGCTGTTACATTTCGTGAATCGAAGTGCCTGATGGAGGATGCAGGAAAACTTTCAAGGACGGGACGCATGCTGTTTCACTGCCGAACCATCCGGGTCAGCATATAATCGGAAGACGAGAAAAAGAGCATGCACGTTTTCTACACATCATTATCCTGCTTATATTAACAATTGTTTCTTCCGGAAATGATTTCCACCACAGCAGCCGACTTTCAAACGCGCATGTCCATGCGCAGTGAGTCCTCTTTTTATCGTGGGGCACGAGGTATATTGATTGTCAGGTCATCGTCAATTCTAAAAATAACATGGAGATAGAACACTATGGGTAAGCTTGCAAGAAGAAAAATTGCGGGATTGGCTCTTGTTTTTTCCTGCATTGCGGCATCAACGGCGTTATCGGCAGAAATGCCGAACCTGTCCGGAACGACATGGAACGGCAGCGATTCCGATGGTACGCATTACACACTGACGTTCAAACAGGACGGCTCGATTGTTTACAAATCCGACAGGGAAACTATCGAGAACGGGTCCTGGAAGCAGTATAACAATGCCCTTTACTACCAGGCGAACAAGCGTTTTATGGAAGCTCTCGGAGAGTTTGCCGACGGAAAAATCGAAGGAACGGCATGGAACATTAAACAGAGTTCGTGGTTCTGGAAGCTCAGCAAGGCGAACTGACAATGCTCAGCAGGACCGAAGTTTTTTTCAGCAAGGTTGAGCGGTCGTAATGAAGAATTTCAAATGAACATACAAGTGCCCGGAAGGTTTCCTGTTTTCAGGTAAATCGTCCGGGCACTGCTTTTTCAGCCGATCAGCCAGGGTGAAGAACGGGGCTGTCCGAACCTATTTTTTCAGGAAATCGAGAAGTTCTTTCCGGAACGATGCCAGGTCATCGTATTTCCTCGGGCCGTAATTCAGGTGTTTGTGCTCTGCGTTCCATTCACAGAAAAAGGTTTTCATGCCGGTGTTGCCTGTATCATTGCCCTTTTCAAGGGTGATATACCGGAAGTTGCCGTTCATCCTGACCAATGCAGCATGATAGTTCTGCGGCTCCGCAGAAGGTGTCGGGAATGAGATCAGGACGATATCGAGATTTTTTCCATGCTCTGCGCTGAATTTCATTTCAGAGGCATAAGCTTTCCCAAGGGGGCCTTCAGCCATTTCGATGAACGGTCCTGTTTTGCCTGAAAAGAGATCGTTGAACAAGAGTGATCCCTTGTCTGAAAAAAGAATTCCGGGGATAATTTCATGGTGGAGCGCATAAATCAGTTCGCTCCGGTCCGGCTGTTTTTCCTGTGCGGCAGTGGGCTGTGCTGTTTGTGCGCCGAAGGATTCCTGCATCGAGGATAAGGTTAACAGGAACAGGAGAAATGAAAAACGGATGGTTTTTAAAAACAGGCGTAAAGCGTTCATGATATTTCCGGGTTATTGAAGTTTTTGATCGTCTTTCGAAGAAGAGCAGCAATATAGTGAAAATCGGAATCCGTCAGTTCAAAAAGTAATGAACCACACTTTTTGTTCCGTTTTTCTCATGAATCCGGTATGATGATCAGTGCTTTTTCGTATATCGGTCACGTTTGTTCCGGTGAATATTATATACCGTGAAAGACTGATTGCAAATGGGCCCTGACTGTTGCCGTTATTCATAAAACTCTCTGCATGACAATCAAGCAGTGGCGCTTGACTGAAAATGCCGGGCGTTCAGGTTATTATCAGGATAAGAGTTTCCCGGAATATCAGTAATGCCTGACGGCTGCCAGCACGATGCCCTGGATACGGAAATCCATGTCAGGTGTTACCACGATCGGCCGGTAACGGCTGTTTTCCGGTGTCAGTGACACAACTCCTCCATTGCTGACGCAGAGTGTCTTGACGGTAACTTCGCCGTTGACGCTTGCTATGACCACCTGTCCATCCCTGGCCCTGTCCCGCGCTTCCACGAGCAGAATGTCGCCTTTCATGATCCCGATGCCGGTCATGCTGTCGCCATTGACCTTGAGCGCATAGACATTTTTTCTGTTATGGGTCCATGATGCGGGTATATCGAGAAATTCCTCGATCTCATCGGTAGCCGGGTCCGGAATGCCTGCAGGAACCGCGTATCCGTAAAGCGGAACTTTCATTATACTTTCCGCTCCGTCATTTTCATTCAGCCGCACAAGCGCGAACTGCTTTTCCAGTGCCTCAAGCCGGGAGCTGACATCCTTTTCCGGCCGGGGCTCATCAGCAGGATTTTTCAGCATTTCACCCTTTCCTGAAAAAAGCCATTGCGGGTCCAGGGGAAATTCCCTGCATATCGACATCAGGACGGAAGCACTGGTGCCCCCTTTACCGAGTTCGATCTCTGATACCCTGTTGGCGGAAATCCCGATTTTTGTACCGAACTCTTCCTGGCGGAGCCTGTAGTGTTTCCTGACGGTTTTGATCCGGTGTCCGAGTGAATGAACATTTTCCATCGCAGTCCATGCCGGTTTAGTATTTGACAGCCTGACTAATATCGGAATATCGGTAATAATCGAAATAATAATCACTATTTTCCGATATTCCAACTGATTCTGTTTTCTGATCACCTTGCCCGGAAAAGCCCGGAAATGCGGTATTTCCTTTTTACCCCATTATTTGTACTTTAAACAATATCCGATCGCCAGCCAGCATCAGAGCGCAATCAGGCAGCCA
This sequence comes from uncultured Chlorobiaceae bacterium, assembly GCA_903928225.1. Classification (GTDB taxonomy): domain Bacteria; phylum Bacteroidota; class Chlorobiia; order Chlorobiales; family Chlorobiaceae; genus Chlorobium. Next base: position 3,409 of record CAIYPU010000083.1, on the reverse strand, counting down.
CAGCGTGTTCCCTGAACATGTTATTTCCTGCTTCAGGCCGGCTTTCAACCCTCTCCCGTTTTGTTCCTGCTTGCGGACCGTCAGGCGCCCTGTATGATATCACGGCTTTTCCGACGATTACGTCTGAAGGATGGTTTTGTTCACTTCAAGGCACGACATCGGCAGGAAAGAGGGTAAATCTCAAAGATGCATATATGACAAGAGAATTATCTTCAAGGATTCGAGAGCAAGCGGAAGCGATTTTTTCCGAAGTGGTCGGGCTGAGGCGCGATATTCACGCACATCCGGAGCTGTCGTATGAAGAAAGAAGGACCACCGCCCTTATCCGTGATTACCTCGTGGACCTTGGCATTACTCCGGAACCGGCAATGCTCGAGACCGGGGTCGTCGCCCTTATCCGCGGCGGGAAGTCCGTTCCCGGCAGCAGGCTTGTTGCCCTGCGCGCCGATATTGATGCGCTTCCGCTCAACGAAGAGAATGGCCACGGATTCTGCTCTCAGGAACCAGGAAAAATGCACGCATGTGGTCATGACATGCATGCGGCCATGCTTCTCGGTGCGGCAAATATCCTTTCTTCGCTTTCCGACGAGCTTGAAGGCGACGTCCTGCTGATTTTCCAGCCGGCGGAGGAGAAGGCGCCGGGTGGTGCCAAACCATTGCTCGATGCCGGCCTGTTCGATCGTTTCAAACCCTCGGTCGTTATCGGACAGCATTGTTTTTCAACGGTCGAAGCCGGAAAAGTGGCGCTCTGCAAAGGGGGTTTCATGGCTGCGGCCGACGAGTTCTATATTACCGTCAACGGCCAGGGCGGCCATGCCTCGGCACCGCACAGGGCGGCCGACCCGGTTCTCGCCGCAGCCCACATCATTACCGCGGTCCAGCATCTCGTCAGCCGTGTCGTTCCTCCAGGTGAATCGGCAGTTGTTTCCATCTCGTCGATACACGGAGGCAATGCCCCCAATGTCATTCCCCGCCAGGTCACCATGTCCGGAACCATGCGGAGCATGAACGAGCAGGTGCGTTCGCTCCTTCACGAAAAACTCCGCACGACCGTGACCCATGTCGCCGAAGGACTCGGGGTCGAGGCATCGCTTGAAATCATGAATGGCTATCCCGTCCTCTATAACGATCCGGTCGTCACCGACCAGGCTTCCGCTATCTGCAGCGAATATCTCGGCGAGGAAAATGTTCTTGCATGCGATCCGATCATGACCGCGGAAGATTTCGCCTACTTCCTGCAGGCCTGCCCTGGAACATTCTGGCAGATAGGGACCGGCACCAAGGATCAGCAGAAAGAGAATACCCTCCATTCCCCCGTTTTCAATCCTGATGAAAAGGCGCTGCTCGCGGGCAGCGGCCTTCTTGCCTATACAGCAATTCGTTTTCTCGCAGGGGGGAAGGGATAAGAAACAGCAAAGGCGCCAGGTTGGCGCCTTTGCTGCAAAACAGGGAAAGATCCGCCGTCAGGCTTTGCCGTTCGAGCCGAGGACGTTGACGATCTTGTGGATGTAGAGCTTCTTGAGTGCGTCGCGGGCAGGTCCGAGGTATTTTCTCGGATCGAACTCTTCGGGTTTTTCATCCAGAACCTTGCGGATTGCCGCAGTCATGGCCAGACGTCCGTCTGAGTCGATGTTGATTTTGCACACCGCAGATTTTGCTGCCAGGCGCAGCTGGTCTTCTCCGATGCCGATGGCATCCTTGAGTTTGCCACCATGCTCGTTGATGGTTTTCACGAGGTCCTGCGGGACCGAAGAAGCGCCGTGCAGCACGATCGGGAATCCGGGAATGCGCTTTTCGATCTCTTCGAGGATATCCAGGCGGATTTTCGGATCTTCTCCCGGCTTGAACTTGAACGCTCCATGGGAGGTGCCTATGGCGATGGCGAGGCTGTCCACTCCGGTTTTTGAAACGAAATCCTCGACTTCGTCAGGCTGGGTATAGGTGTGTGTTGCAGCGACCACTTCATCCTCGATGCCGGCAAGCACGCCAAGTTCGCCTTCGACGGTAACATCGTGCTGATGTGCGAATTCAACAACTTTTCGTGTCAGGCTGACGTTATCTTCATAAGAATGGTGGGAACCGTCGATCATGACGGATGAGAAGCCCGACTCGATGCAGTCTTTGCAGAGTTCGAAGCTGTCGCCGTGGTCGAGGTGAAGAACGATCGGGATCGGAGTTCCGAGTTCTTCGGCAAAAGCCACAGCGCCCTGTGCGAGATAGCGCAGGAGTGTCTCGTTCGCATAGCTTCTCGCGCCTTTCGAAACCTGGAGGATAACCGGTGACGATGTTTCAACGCAAGCCATGATGATCGCCTGCATCTGTTCGAGGTTATTGAAATTGTAGGCAGGTATGGCATACCCTCCTGAAACGGCCTTGCTGAATAAATCCCTGCTGTTGCACAGTCCGAGTTCTTTATAGCTGATATTTTTCTTTTGCATGGAAAGCTCTCCTTTTGTTATTATTACGCCCGCAGAATTTATGCTTCAGGCGGCCAGCCGGCGACGGTATCTCCAGGCGCTGAGCAATATAATACATTTGTGGCTATTCCGTTCACTGTCACTGCTGATACCGGTCAGAAACCCTCCATCACCTTTTTGGGAAATGTTCAAAAAAAGCCTGCTTCTCGTTTTTGTTCTTCTGGGAAGCTCGCCGGCGGTTTTTGCCTACACCCGGGGAACTGCAGTTGCCGTTTCCGGAAATGCGATACTCAGGCCGACTGCGTCTGAAGAGGAAGCCGGCAAATACATTACCAGGAACCTGCTGCAGAACCACCTCAGAAAGCTTGCAATAAACGATTCCCTCTCCAGGGAAATTTTTACCCGCTACCTTGAAAGTCTGGATGCCGATAAAAGCTTTTTCACGGCTGTCGAGGTCAACAACCTTCGCAGGCTCTATGCAAACCGCATCGATGATGATTTTCTCGCAGGCAAAGCGGATGCGGGGTTTGCCATCTACAACTTTTTCCTGAAGCGGGCGCGGGAGAAAATGCAGTTCATGAAAGCCCTTGCCGATACCGCCAAATTCAATTTCTCCCTGCCGGAGACCTTCGGTATCGATCGCAGGAGCGCCCGCTGGCCATCGGACAGGCAGCAGCTTGTCACTTTGTGGCGCAAGGAGCTCAAATACCAGTGGCTCAACCAGAAATATTCCGGTGAAAGCATTGTTTCGGTAAGGACAGCCCTCGTGAAGAATATTTCCAACAGGCTCAACCTCCTGAACCGCCAGAAGCCGGAAGATGCATACCAGACCTACATCAATGCGGTGGCGGCATCGTTCGATCCCCATACGAGCTACTTCTCGCCGGACGATTACGACAACTTCCAGATCGACATGAGCCGTTCGCTCGAAGGGATCGGCGCGAAACTGCAGACCGAAAATGACTATACCGTTGTCAACGAAGTGATACCGG
>CAIYPU010000082.1 GCA_903928225.1 uncultured Chlorobiaceae bacterium | reverse complement strand
GCTCTGGATCTTGAGAGGCGGAAAGACAAGGGCAGGGAGATAATGCTGTGAGTTTTCTGCTGGATACCTGCGTGATTTCCGAACTGGTACGCCCCGTTCCTGATGTCGGGGTTGTCCAGTGGATCGAGAAGCATGACGAGTTCGATCTATACCTGAGTGTCATAACCCTTGGAGAAATCCAGAAAGTTATTTCCAGGCTGTCTTCAGGCAAAAAGAAATCCCGGCTTACGTCATGGCTGAGAGAAGAACTTGAAGTCAGATTTTCTGAAAGGATAATACCCATAACCCCAGAAATAGGGATCAGGTGGGGGAACATGCTCGGATCAGCTGAAAATAACGGTCAGCCTCTATCCGTTGTCGATGCACTCATTGCCGCAACAGCCTCAGTACATGGTCTCATCCTCGTAACAAGGAATATCCGCGACTTCGATGGTTGCTCCATTGACATTCAGGATCCATGGATTATTGCCTGAAAGGAGTGCGGCGGGAATGTTCATAAGGGCACCTCGATTTATTTGTTCCGAATCCCTGTTGCTCGGGTTGGTCCCGATGAATCGGGATCGAAATCCTCATCCCGAATTGTCGGGACTCCGTCCGCCTTGCACTCGTGCTTCTTACGACAATCAAATATCGTACCAAGCCGTCCGGATTGTATTTTCATATGCGGATCACGATCTCGCCGAGACCGTGATCCACAGTTCCCCAAATAAAAATCATCATGATGCAAGACCATCAGACATCCGTTCCCACGAACGGGGAATCACGGGTTCCGGCCGGTGACATTTCGATCAGCTGCCGGGTGATCGGCAGCGGGCATCCGCTGCTCCTGATCATGGGTTACGGAAGCACGATGAACCTCTGGGAATCACGGCTTCTCGACCGGCTTGCGGAACGATACCGGGTCATCGTGTTCGATAACCGTGGGACAGGCGGTACGGAAACAGGACGCCATCCGTTTTCCATCGGCCAGTTTGCCGACGATACGACCGCACTTCTGCAGTCGCTTGGTATCGGGCAGGCGCATGTGCTCGGTTGGTCCATGGGATCGCTCGTCGCCCAGGAACTTGCACTGCGCAACCCTTACCTGGTCGGCAGGCTTGTCCTCTATGCTTCCCAATGTGACACAAGGATGTTCCCTCCTGCACCCGAAGTGCTCGGCCAGCTTACCGATACTTCCGGAACACCCGAAGAACGCGGCATGCGTTACATCGGCACGCTTTTTCCCGAGGGCTGGCTACGGGAGAACGGTGTGCGCCTGAAAGAGATCTTTTTCCGCCCGATGGGCAAGGTGCCCGAAGAGACTGCCGGTATGCAGGCCGCCGCTATCGGCAGTTGGGAGGGGACGACGCAGAGGCTCGGGGCCATCGGCAGCCCGACGCTCGTGATAACCGGTGCGGAGGACAAGCTGGTGCCCCCCGAAAATTCACGCTATATGGGCGGAAAAATACCCGGAGCACGGCTTGCTATCATCGAAAACGGTGGGCACGGCCTGATGTTCCAGTATCCTGAAACATTCTGCGATATCGTTACCGGATTTCTCGGTTAAGGAAATACTCCCTGAAAAACCGGCTGAATATTTCGTATCCTCCATGACAAAGCAAGAACTTTCGGCCTGAGGCGCAGAGTGCGCATGTATGGTCGAAATGTTCCACGACACGTTACGATGCAATTGAGCGATCTTGGTTTTGACCGGTGGTTCGAATCTTATGCCGCCGACATCTGCCGTGAGGGGCACCTCCCTGCCCGCGTGTCTGCGGTGGACCGCAACGCTTTCCTTGTCATGAATGAACACGGGGAGGTTCCGGCGGAGCTTGCAGGAAAGTTCCTTTATGCCATCGATTCACCCCTCGAGATGCCCTGTGCCGGTGACTGGGTGACGGTTCAGTATTACAACGACGGAGCATCGGCCATCATCCACAGCCTGTTCCCGCGAAAGACCTTCCTGCGCCGCAAGCGGGCAGGGGCGGCCGTCGATTTCCAGATGATCGCCGCCAACATCGATACCGCGTTCATCATCCAGTCGTGCCATTACGACTTCAACCTGCCGAGGCTGGACCGGTACCTGGCCATGGTGTCGGACGGTCATGTCGAACCGGTGATTGTCCTTGCCAAAACCGACCTCGTTTCTTCCGGAGAGCTGGAGGAGAAACTTGCCGCGCTGAACCACGCAGGAGTAGCTGCGAAGGTCGTCGCGCTCAGCAACGTCACCGGTGAAGGGTACGATGATTTCCGCCAGCAACTGCTGCCCCGGCGTACCTGCTGCCTCCTTGGTTCATCAGGTGTCGGAAAGACTACGCTGCTCAACCGCCTGATCGGGCGTGACAAACTCGAAACCGGCATGGTGAGCGGAACGGGAGAGGGTACGCATACGACAACCCGCAGACAGCTCATGCTGCTTGACAATGGCTCCATGTTCATCGATACTCCCGGCATGAGGGAGCTTGGTCTTCTCGGGGCTACCGAAGGGCTCGATAAGGGGTTCGAAGAGATTGTCCGGCTTGCCGCGAACTGCCGGTTCGCCGACTGCAGCCATACACGGGAATCAGGATGCGCTGTCCTCGCGGCCGTCGCCGCCGAAAAACTGGACAGAGAGCGCTATGCCAGTTATCTGAAACTGCGCAGGGAATCGGAATACCACGAAATGTCCTACCTGGACAAGCGTAAAAAAGACAGGGCTTTCGGGCGGATGGTCAAAAAAGTGAAAAAGGACAGGAACCTCCGGTGACAGGGCGGTGC
>CAIYPU010000081.1 GCA_903928225.1 uncultured Chlorobiaceae bacterium | reverse complement strand
CACTCCCCACTTTCCACTCTCCAGTCCCTATTCTCCGGCCGATGGCAATGGGTTTTTACCGTTCGATCAGCATGGAACGGTCCGGGCACTCTTCGAGTAGCCGGCTTGCTGTTTTTCACTTAAACTTCCCGTACTGAATTATCGGACGGGGATTTTGTTTTTTTGCTGTATTTTATTGTAAAACATCACCCCCATGAATGTTGGAAATTGTTCATCGGTGAAGTTCGGGACAAGCGGCGCAAGAGGACTTGTGGCCGATTTGACCGACACCGTCTGTTATACCTTTACCAGGGCATTTCTCGAAACTGTCGCTTCCGGGGCTGAAGCAGTGGTTATCGGCCATGACCTGCGCCCGAGCAGCCCTGCTATTACCCGTGCCTGTATAGCCGCTATTACCGAAGCAGGATGCCGTGCAATCTATGTCGGTGCCCTGCCTACTCCGGCAATAGCTTTTTTTGCCATGAAGAATCGTCTTCCGGCTGTAGTCGTTACCGGAAGCCATATTCCATTCGACAGGAACGGTATCAAGTTTTACAGGGCGCAGGGAGAGATCTCGAAAGCGGATGAGGAAGCCATTATGGCTGTCGATGTTGAGGTCCCTGAAACTGTTGGTATCCAGCCGCTGCCGGAACCGGAACGGATGGCTCTGGACGCCTATCTGCACCGTTATGCTGATTTTTTCAGACCGGGATCCCTTTCGGGAATGCGCGTTGCCCTTTATGAGCATTCGAGTGTTGCAAGGGATATCATCCGGGCCATGCTTGAAACCCTTGGGGCCGAAGTGCTGCCGCTCGGAAGGACAGATTCGTTTGTTCCCGTCGATACGGAAGCGGTGAGGGAAGAGGATGTTCTGCTGGCTGAACGATGGGCGCGCGAGATCGGGTTCGACGCCCTCGTCACGACGGATGGTGATGCCGACCGGCCGATGATTGCCGACGAGAACGGCGCCTGGATGCGCGGGGATATCGTCGGTATTCTCACGGCTGTTGCCGTAGAAGCACAGGTGGCCGTGACCCCGGTCAGCTCCAGTACGGCACTTGAAAAGAGCGGATTGTTCGAATCCGTCATTCGGACGAAGATAGGATCGCCTTTCGTCATAGAAGGTATGCAGCAGGCCGATTTCCGGAAAACCGTGGCTGGTTTCGAAGCCAACGGAGGTTTTCTGCTTGGCAGCGATCTTCTGCGAGATGAGAGGAAACTCTCTGCTCTGCCGACACGCGATGCGCTTCTGCCGGTCCTTGCCCTGCTCACGATGGCTTGGGAGCGGAAACTCAAGGTTTCGGAGCTGCCGTCGATCCTCCCTCCGCGATTTACTGCCAGCGACAGGATAAAAGATTTTCCGAACGGGAAAAGCCGTGCCATCATCGTCGGCCTGGCTGCTTCTCCGGAAGCGGCGCGACGGCTGCTCGCGCCGGATTGCGGTCCTGTCTCAGAGGTCGATGAAACCGACGGCTTCAGGGCGACCTTCCATTCGGGCGATATCGTCCACCTGCGCCCTTCCGGGAATGCCCCGGAACTGCGGTGTTACACCGAATCGGACAGTTCCGCACGTGCCCGCAGGTTGTGCGAAGAGTGCCTGCTCAGGATCGTTCACCAGCATGCGGACACGATTTTCGGGATTATTGATTAGCGGGGAGTGGGGAACTCAGGACTGAGTGCTGAGGACTGAGGAGTGGGAAGTGGGAAGTGGGAAGTGGGAAGTGGGAAGTGGGATGTGAAGAGTGGGTAAGAAAAAAGCTTAGTCCTGAGACCTCAGCACTCAGCACTGAAAAAAGGACTGGGGACTGAGGACTGGGGACTGGGGACTGGGGAGTGGGAAGTGGGAAGTGGGAAGTGGGAAGTGGGATGTGAAGAGTGGGTAAGAAAAAAGCTTAGTCCTGAGACCTCAGCACTCAGCACTGAAAATAGGACTGAGGGCTGGGGAATGGGGAGTGGGGAAGTGATACCATAATACAAGGCACACGGTGCTTGAAACAGAGTTTGAATTAAGTTTACAAGAACGGCATAACAGAAACCTGAAGAAAATGATCATACCGGTAATTTTAAGCGGCGGATCGGGAACCCGCCTCTGGCCGCTGTCACGAGCCCTCTATCCTAAGCAGCTGCTTCCACTGCTTACCGGGAATACCATGCTTCAGGAAACCGCCCTCAGGCTCGGGGCGATTGAGGATTGCGGGCCGGTTTCCTGTATCTGCAACGAGCAGCACCGGTTCCTGGTGGCTGAGCAACTCCGTCAGGTTTGCTCTTCGCCCGGAGGCATCATCCTCGAGCCGGTGGGCAGAAACACGGCCCCAGCAGCTGCGGTTGCGGCGCTGCACGCACTCTCCAGATACTCGGACCCTTTGCTGCTCCTGCTTCCGGCAGATCATGTCATCGCCGATATTCCGGCTTTCGCGGAAGCGGTCAGGATTGGCTGCGAACAGGCGCTTGCCGGTTCCCTTGTGACCTTCGGCATCGTTCCGACAGGACCTGAAACCGGCTACGGTTATATCCGGGCGCACAAAGGGGAAGAAACTCGTTGCTTATGGATGCCTGTCGCCGAGTTTGTCGAAAAACCCGACCTTGAAACCGCCGGACGCTATGTCGATTCAGGCGATTATTACTGGAACAGCGGCATGTTCCTCTTCAGGGCGGATGTTTTTCTTGAAGAGCTCGAAAGGGCAAACGCCCCTATGCTCGCTTCCTGCCGGAAAGCGTTTGACAACGCTGTTTCGGACCTCGATTTCCTTCGGCTCGACCACGACGCTTTCGTGTCGTGCCCGTCGGATTCGATCGATTATGCGGTTATGGAGAAAACCTCGAAAGCTGTTGTCGTTCCGCTTGATGCCGGCTGGAACGATGTCGGTTCCTGGTCTGCCCTGTGGGAGCTGAACGCTCAAGACGGTGCTTCGAATGTGCTGAAGGGCGATGTTCTGGTGCAGGATGTCAGGAACAGCTATATCCATTCGACAAACAGGCTTGTTGCAGCTGTAGGGCTCGACAGCCTGATCGTTGTCGAGACTCCCGATGCAGTTCTTGTGGCCTCAAGGGACAGGGTGCAGGATGTCAAGGCAATCGTAGGGCGCCTGCAGGAATCGAAACGAGGCGAAGCCGAAAACCACCGGAAGGTCTACCGGCCCTGGGGCTCATACGAAGGGATCGATATTGCCGACAGGTTCCAGGTCAAGAGGATCATTGTCAATCCGGGGGCTGCGCTATCACTGCAGAAACATTTCCACCGGGCGGAACACTGGATCATCGTCAAAGGGACCGCCCTGATCACCGTGGGTGAAAAAGAGCTTATCCTCAGGGAAGACCAGTCAACCTACATACCTCTCGGAACGCTGCACCGGCTCGAGAATCCCGGCAAAATACCGCTGGAGCTGATCGAGGTGCAGACCGGGAGCTATCTCGGTGAGGATGATATCGTACGGTTTGACGACCGGTACGGGAGGTCGGAGAAGCCTGCGTGAACGGGTAACGGGATTGTCAGGCGCGAGGTTCAAGGTAAAGGGCACTCAGTCCTTTTTTTCAGTGCTGAGGTCTCAGGACTAAGCATTTTTTTCTTACCCAGTACCCAGTCCTACCAAACATGCCGCCCCTCCGGGGCTGAAACCCGTATAGAAATTGAGATCCTTCCACCCAGGGGCTTCACCCCTGGCTACCGATATTCCGCCCCTACGGGGCTATCTTTCCCAGTCCCCAGTCCTTTTTTCAGTGCTGAGTGCTGAGGTCTCAGGACTAAGCTTTTTTCTTACCCACATCCCACATCCCACATCCCACTCCTCACTCCTCAGTCCTGAGTTCCCCAGTCCCCATTACCCAGCTCTCAGTTCGATCAGCACGGAGCAGTCCGGGCACTCTGCGAGGAGCTGGCGTGCCGTTTTGCCTGATGACGGGTTCGGAGGGTTCGCGATATCGAGAAGGGGGACAAGCACGAATTTACGGTTGTGCATTTCAGGATGGGGTATCGAAAGCGTGTCCGACTGGCAGCAAAGGTCGCCGTAGAGAAGAATGTCGAGATCGATGACCCTCGGGCTCCATCGCCGGTAGGCTTCAGGCCTTCCGAGTTCACGTTCAATGGTTTTGCAGCATTGCCTCAGGGTTTCGGGTTCCATCGTGGTCCCGACAAGCACCACGCCGTTATAGAAGCGCTGCTGTGACGTATCGCCGACCGGTTCGGTCATGTAAATCGATGAGACAGCTTCCAGGCTGATCCCGTCTGTCCTGGCGAGCATATCCACCGCTTCCCGGAGGTGCTGCATCCGGTTCCCGATGTTCGACCCGATTCCGATATACGCCTTGTGGTACCTCATCTCTCTCGGTTCCGTTCAGCGAGATATTCCGCTTCAGCAAAGTCACATATGCCGTCGATGGGCGGATTGTGCTTGCGGATACGGATGCTTACCTCATCGAGGACGGGAAAGTCACGCAGGAGATTACCTGCTAAATCGAAAGCGAGGGTCTCGAGCAGTTTGTATGTTTTCTGTGTGAACTGCTCCCGGATTTTCTGATAAACCACTCCATAATCGACGGTTTTCGCGATATCGTCGTTTTTTGCGGCATCCGTGAAATCCAGCCACAGAGTAGCATCGATCTCATATTTCGCCCCGAGCGCCTGCTCTTCCCTGAGCACTCCGTGACGGGCGTAAAAAACCATGTTGACGAGACGCATAGAGGAGCGGGATCGATGACTCATGGCAATGATGCGGGAAATCAAGTTGTTGGGTACCTCCCGGTAACTGCTGCGTAGCCCTGAAGGATGCCTCCGGATGTTCATCAATAAAACTGCAGCTTTCGGCAAGATCCTTTTGCCCGGACCCTTATAAAGCTAACAAAGTTCATGAAATCTCCACATGCCCCGCATGATGCGGCTGGCTACACCGCAGTTTCCTTACATGAATTTCCGGTACGACCGTTTGAAAACCAGCGGGGGAAAATGGTTTTTTCCGAAAGTGCGATGGTTCGTTATATGTGGATGACCTGTGAGGGTAATACCTGCGGCCAGGGGGGAGAGGTGATGACGGCAACTACGGTTTTGCGTTCCGCTCAGCTTTGCTTCCGATCACATCGCAGTCGGGTACACAGTACCAGAGAAGGATATCGGAAGTTCCGTCATGAAGGACCTTGAAGCTTCCGTGCTCGAAGATCACTTCGACAACGGTTTCGTTCCAGCTCAACAGGTCGCCTTCAAAAATTTCCCTGCCTGATCTGTCGTTCAGTCCTGTTGACTGCAGCCACTCGGATTTCTGGCGGTATTCGAGGAAATTGACATCGTTCGAATTGACCGTTGAATATTTCCAGACGTTCCTGTCTGAGTCAAGCTGCTGAAAAAGCGCTTTGAATTTGATGTTGTTGATGTGCATGTCGAGTAGCTGAAAGAGCCCGGTTTGCGGGCCTGGTTCCGGAGCAACGGCAAGAGCGGCATCTTCTGACACCATATCATTCAATATAATAATTTCTCATTATCGTTATACTTTCTGTTCAAAAACGGTCTGGGAAAAATCATTATACGGGGATTGCCGGACCGGTACGGGAAATCGGCAGCGAAAGATAATTCCCGTATCGCCAAGGAGCATAAAATTCACTAACTTGAACGCTGGAGTACATTTTTCACTATTTCATGACGGGTCATGAAGACGCACAGTTCCCGAAACGATT
>CAIYPU010000080.1 GCA_903928225.1 uncultured Chlorobiaceae bacterium | reverse complement strand
TATCGCCAGGTTGCCGCTCGTGGCCGCATCATAGCTCGCAACAACCGTCCCTCCAGCCGTGCCCTGGCGTATCTCGATCAGCCCCGCACCGCGCTGGACCGCCTCGCTGAACGTCACCACGATATTGCTCCCAACCACGGCTCCCGTCGAGTTGTCTGCAGGACTGAACGTCGACACCGTCGGAGCCGTCGTGTCCGCGGAAGTATAGCTCAGCGCAACAGTCTTGTCGGCAAAAACCAGTTGTTCTACACTTTTAAGATTCAAGATAAAATTGGATCCACCTGTACTTGCCCCGGAAACGACGATAACGCCGCTGGAATTGACCGGTTGTATGGTAAAATTTGAACTGGGGAACCTGCTGAGATATGAGGAAGTCCCGTTGGCGAAATAAAAGGTATCGGTACCTCCCGCCCCGTCAATGGTATAGGTATTGGCGCTCCCCGGCTGTCCGAAATTTGCAAGGCTGATCGTATTGTTCGCGGATGTTCCTGTATAGTTTCCTGTAGCCATAATTTCCTCCGTTAGTCTTGTTCTCGTTTTATCGTGTCTAAATGTTTCCAGATGAATTCCTGCTTATGCGGGCGAGAAAATCTTTGGCATCCATGACACCGACGACCCTGCTCTGTGGAACTTCCTCTGCATTACGGAAAAAGATGATGCCCGGTGGGCCGAAGAGGCCGTACCGCTTCATCAAGGCGCGATCATCATCGCTGTTAGCCGTTACGTCTACCTGCAGCAGCGTCATTTTCCCAAGCTCCGACTTGACTTTGGGATCATGGAACGTGAACTTGTCCATCTCCTTGCACGCAACGCACCAGTCCGCATAGAAATCCAGCATCACCGGCCCGCGGGCGCTCTTCAGCGCTTCGTCGAGCTCCGCAAGCGTCTTTACCCGCGTGAATGCAAGCTTTTCTTCTCCGCCGGACACACGATCCGAAGATGCCTGAAAGTGCCTGAGGGGTTCAAGCGCATTATCCCCGCCAGATGCAGCTCCGGCAAGCTCCGCCGTTCCGATGACAAACAGCATGAGGCCAAGTGCCTTTCCGAAACGCTGCCCGATGCAGGGTTTGTCCGGCAACGAATCGAATACCCTCAGAAACACTGCGCACAGCATTGCGAACCCGCCCCATAAAACCATCACAGCCTGTGCAGGAATAACCGGCGACACCATCCAGATCGCGACCGCGATCAGAAGCAGACCGAAGACATATTTCACGCTGATCATCCAGGCGCCGGCCTTTGGAAGCAGGCTGCCCGCCGAAAGTCCCACAAGCAGGAGCGGAACGCTCATCCCGGCAGCCATGGAAAAGAGTGCCAGGCCACCAATCACAACGTTCTTTGTCTGGCTGATATAGACCAGCGTGCCTGCAAGCGGCGCGGCAACGCAAGGCCCGACGATCAGTGCCGAAAGCGCACCCATCACGAACACCCCAATGAATTTCCCTCCCTTCTGCTTTCCCGATGCCTGATTCAGGCGGTTCTGTATCGACGCAGGCATCTGCAGCTGGTACACGTCGAACATCGACAGCGACAGCAGTACCAGCAGCAGGGCAAAAAGAACCAGTACCCACGGCTTCTGCAACGCACCCGACAATCCTTCGCCTGCAAGCCCCGCCGCAACGCCAAGCGATGTATAGACCAGCGACATGCCCAGGCAGTAAGCCACCGCCATAAGAAAGCTCCTTCTGCGCGTCACCTCGCCTTCGCCTACGATGATCGACGACAGGATCGGGATCATCGGAAGCACACAGGGAGTGAACGACAACAGAAGTCCAAAAAAGAGAAATGCAAGACTGATTTTCCAGAGGCTGCCGCCCGCAAGCGTCGCCCTTGCAAGAGATAAATCGTTCTCCTTCTCTTTAGATGTGTATGCTTCAGATGCGGGCTTTACCGGTACAGCGGCCAATGAAGGAGATACAGAAACCGAAGGCTGCTGCGCCACAGCGACGGCATTCGCTGCAGGTGCAGCAGGAGTTTCGCTGCCCTTCGCGAGTGTACCGGCCGGGCCGGCGTCGAGCCCGATCGCCTTCGTTATCGGCGGGTAACACAGACCGTCCTCCGCACATCCCTGATATTCCACGTTAAGGGTGAATTTCCCGTCCCCCTTCACCAGCGGCAGACGCACATCGAGCCGGTCATGGTAAATCTCCATCTTTTCACCGCTCGACGGGTCCTCCACCATTATTCCTTTCGGCAGTGCCGGCACCTGGACACGGGCGTTGCCCTTCGTCACGCTCACCTTCACCCGGTCGCGGTACAGTTTATACCCCTTAGCGATATCCCAATGCAGTTGCACCGTCCGGTCAGTGCCAAGCACCGCTTTCACACGGAACGCCTGCTCCGGTTCAAGAAAATCCGCACCCATCGCCCTTGCACTCATTGCAAACAGCAGCAACATCATCATCACCGCTTTCCTTGCCATCCCTGCACATTGTCTTAGTTGCTCCATGATTCCTTATGCATTGTTTTATGATTTTTCCTGTCTTTTATCGGGTTTACTGCTATCAAATCGAAATTTGTTCTTTCCTTTCCGTTGCCGCGCATCAGCAGAAACCGTCAAAAAAGATGAAGGTCCCCCTTACCCGTATGCTGACGGATAGCAAGCCCTGCGGAAAGGCGAACAATACCTTTTACCGCAGGGAAAAGAAATGATGATATCTCCGGGATGGGGCCCGGAACTGGGAATCAGAACTTCTTTGAAATGCCGACCTGGATGCTCCTGAAATTGAACGGCTCGACACCAGGATCTCCTCCGCCGGTCATGCACCACTCTGCCCGCTGCATGTAGTAATCGAATTTGATATCGAGAAGCCAGTCCCTGGCAATTTCCTTCTCCACCTTGATCCCAAGCGTTATCGCCCCGAATGCAGAAAGTCGCTGGTCGAAGGACATGAATTCAGGCATTGGATCAGGTATCGGATAATCCGGCATGGCAGGATCGAAGGGAATGTAGAAATCTGCAGCTGTCTGTGTATAATACCTAAAGGAAGGAATGAATGTCCATCCACCTTTGACCGGCTGGACATATTCCAGGGCAAACGTGTGAGCAGCGATGCCCCATGAATCATGATAGTACCGATAGGACAGGTGGCTTGTACCGTCCGAAACGTCGAAATGATGGTTCCATCGCGCCATTACGGTTGTGTTGTTGCGGGTACGCGGCCTGAAGTCTTCCCATTTATAGGGATCGTCGTAATAACCTTCACCGCTCGAGTACCCAAGATTGAACTGGACGAGGTCATTTTTTGAAACTACCCGTGTCAGTCCAACCAGCCCGGCCCATGTCTTTTTTGACTCGTTTTCCACAATTTCATTGTTCGGATTGATGGTATCGCTGGTATAGCTTCCACCAAGGGTGACCGTCGTATTCTTGTCATCTGTCATAATGCTGCCCTGAACAGAGAAGCTTCGCGAGACATAGTCAGACTCCTCTGAATAGCTGCCACCGACTGTCAAACTGCCTTTTGAAAAATATCGGGTAATGCCAAGGTCGACTGCCTGACGCCTGTCATGCGTCGACGCTCCTGATAAAATGGTCGAGTGGTAAGAAGGTGACGCTCCCGACACTGAATCGTATACATAACCAGTGCTGATAGACCATTTTCCTGCAATCGGTACGGTCGCCATGACTGAATAGGCATTGACGCCCACCCTGTCCTGTTCAGGCTGCCAGTCCTGGTAATTGAGGTATTTGAAAGCTATGATGCTCTTCTCGGGTGCGGCCTCGGCAAATGCCGCGTGCGAGAAAGGCAGGCTCAGGGTCGCGGCAAAAAGGGCTGCCCCAAGAAACGGTTTTTTCTTGCTCGGGATCGTAGTCATGAATTTCAGGAAATATTAAAGTTTCGTTTAATTGCATCCGCAACCGCCGCCGCCCACACCGGCGCCACCGGAAGCAGCTTCTTTGCTGCTGTAGATATGTTCGGTATACTTCGTGTCGAGCGGATCCCCCTCGAATGTCATTTCCGGCCGGGCAAGCGTGCCCTTCTCCCACGGCTGTACCGTAGAGCAGGCCGACAATGCGAGCATGATGAGCAGCATGAACGCATGAAACAATTTCTGGAATGCCTGATTTTTCATTTCCCTGCCT
>CAIYPU010000079.1 GCA_903928225.1 uncultured Chlorobiaceae bacterium | reverse complement strand
CTGGCGGCCGAATGTGCGCCGCTATCTCCGGAGGCTGAACGGACCGCCCGCCGATCCTCGCTCCGTTGCCGCTTCCGCGCTTGCGGGGGTCGAGAAAAACCAGGCGCTCATCATTGTTCCCGCAAGGGCGGGCATGATCGCAATGATGTACCGTCTCGCTCCCGGTCTGGTGCATTCGCTCGGCAGGCTGGTTGTTGCGGCGGAACTCAACGGCCGCCCCCCTGTCGGTACCCGCTGATCCCTGTGGTGCTGTCTGGGTCAGGGTGTCTGATTATCCCGTGTTTTGGCAATAACTTCCAAAATTGTTATCTGATTGGTAGATGCCGTCCCGTTTTTAATGCCGGGTGAGCATTTCGATGACTTGAGGAACGGTCCGATGTTCATTCTTTCAGTTAATCTCACAACTCGTTGAAAAACCGTTAAAAGACCGATGAATTAATGTTTGTGGGTACGGGAAACAGGACATGAAACCGATGAAAAAGATACTTGCGCTGAACGCCGGTTCTTCGAGCATAAAGTTCTCGCTCTACCGCGCCGGGGAGGGCGAGCGTCTGCTGTTCACCGGTTCGCTCGACCGGATCGGCAGGCCTGGGGGACGTTTTACCGTCAGGGACGGCAGCGGCCAGGAACTCGTGAACGAAAGCGTTGGCCATGAAGACCACGAAAAAGCTTGCGCCCATGTCTTTTCCTGGATCCTTTCACAAAGCCACGAAGCTCCGGATGCTGTGGGGCACCGCATCGTGCACGGTGGGCCCGACTTCACCGCGCCCGTCATCCTTTCGTCCCAGATCCTCGATTCCCTCGGCGAGCTTTCTCCCTACGCGCCCGAACACCTGCCACCAGCCATCGGCGCCGTCAGGCATGTCTGGAAGGTTTTTCCCGGAATGCTCCAGGTGGCATGTTTCGATACGTCGTTCCATGCCTCCATGCCCTCCGTCTCCCGTTTCTATCCGCTGCCTGACGAGGTGAGGATGCAGGGTGTGATCCGCTACGGTTTCCACGGTCTTTCCTACGAGTACCTCATGGGCGAGCTCGAGCGGCAGGCAGGCAAGGATGCCGCCAGGGGCCGTATTATCCTGGCGCATCTCGGGCACGGGGCGAGCATGGCCGCCGTGAAGGATGGCCACAGTTTCGATACGAGCATGGGGTTTTCGCCTGCAGGCGGGCTCGTGATGAGCACCCGGACCGGGGACCTCGATCCTGGCGTCATCCTGTTCATGCTCCTCCGGGACCGGATGGAACCCGGCGAAATCAAGGAGATGGTGAACCTGCGCTCCGGACTTCTTGGTGTTTCCGGCATCAGCGACGATATGCGTGAGCTGCTCGCGATAGAGAAGGAGGACAGCCGGGCCCGGGAAGCGGTCGATATATTCTGTTACCGGGCAAAACAGTGCATCGGCTCCTACGCGGCGGCGATGGGCGGGCTCGATACCGTCGTCTTTTCCGGCGGTATCGGTACCCATGCCCCTGAAATCCGTTCGCGCATCGCTGAAGGGCTCGGTTTTATAGGCATCGGGATCGATGCGGAGCTGAACTTCGCGTCCGCACCGGTCATCTCCCCGGACCGGACAAAGGTGACGGTCCGCGTCATCGAAACGAACGAAGAGGTCGTCATCGTTCGCCACACCCTGAGAAAGCTTAATCTCATTTCCACCTAACATTTCCCGATCATGGATTACGAACCGCTTTATGCCGATGTGTCCCTTTCCGATGACGAGCTCGAACGGATCAATGCCTGGTGGCGTGCGGCAAACTATCTCTCAGTCGGCCAGATCTACCTCATGGACAATCCCCTCCTGAAGGAACCGCTCAAGCCGGAACATGTCAAGCCACGCCTTCTCGGGCACTGGGGTACGTCCCCAGGCCTGAATTTCATCTACGCGCATCTGAACCGGGCCATCGTCAGGCGGGAGCTGAACGTAATCTATGTCACCGGTCCCGGGCACGGCGGGCCGGCGCTTGTCGCCAACGTCTGGATGGAGGGGACCTACAGCGAATACTATCCCAACATATCCGAAGATGCCGCAGGCATGAAACGCCTTTTCCGGCAGTTTTCCTTCCCTGGCGGTATTCCGAGCCATGTCGCCCCCGAGACCCCCGGCTCGATCCACGAAGGCGGGGAGCTCGGCTATGCGCTCTCCCACGCGTTCGGCGCGGTGTTCGACAACCCGGACCTTATCGCTGCCTGCGTGGTTGGTGACGGAGAGGCCGAGACCGGTCCGCTGGCCACGTCGTGGCATTCGAACAAATTCCTCAACCCTGCGCGTGACGGTGCGGTGCTTCCGATCCTGCACCTGAACGGCTACAAGATCGCCAATCCGGCGATCCTGGCAAGGATCCCCCACGACGAACTTGAAAGTCTTCTGGGTGGATACGGCTACAAACCTTTTTTCGTGGAAGGCACCGATCCCGATGTCATGCACCGGGAAATGGCAGCGGCTCTCGATGCCTGTCTGGACGAGATCGCGGGAATCCAGACCGAAGCGAGGTCCCACGGGCTTCGCGAAAGGCCGCTCTGGCCAATGATCGTGCTTCGCACCCCGAAAGGTTGGACCGGTCCGAAAGAAGTTGACGGAAAGAAAACCGAGGATTTCTGGCGCTCTCACCAGGTCCCGTTTTCCGCAGTGCGGGAAAACCCGGTCCACCTCAAGCTGCTCGAGGAGTGGATGCGCAGCTACCGTCCGGAGGAGCTTTTCACCGATGCTGGCGCGCTCAGGTCCGAGCTGAAAGCGCTTGCGCCGAGGGGACAGCGGCGAATGGGGGACAACCCCCACGCGAACGGCGGCCTTTTCCTGAAATCCCTGCACCTGCCGGATTTCCGGGATTACGCCATTCCCGTTCCTCGTCCCGGTTCGGTAGAAGGTGAGGCCACGAAGCATATGGGCATGTTCCTCAGGGATATCATGGAGGAGAACCTGCATGACGCGAATTTCCGGGTGTTCGGGCCGGACGAGACCGCTTCGAACAGGCTCGATGCGCTGTTCGAGGTTACGGGCAGGGTTTGGATGGACGGTGCGTTTCCGTTCGACGACCACCTTGCCCCGGACGGAAGGGTTCTGGAAATCCTGTCGGAGCATACCTGCCAGGGGTGGCTCGAAGGGTATCTGCTGACCGGCCGGCACGGCCTGTTCTCCTGCTACGAGGCCTTCATCCATATTATCGACTCCATGTTCAACCAGCATGCCAAGTGGCTCAAGGTGACGCGCGAAATTCCCTGGAGACGCCCCGTCGCATCGCTGAACTACCTCCTGACCTCCCATGTCTGGCGGCAGGACCACAACGGTTTTTCGCATCAGGACCCCGGCTTCATCGACCATGTGGTGAACAAGAAATCGGAAGTGATACGGGTCTACCTCCCTCCCGACGCCAACACCCTGCTCTGCGTGACGGACCACTGCCTGCGTTCGCGCAACTACATCAATGTGATCGTCGCAGGCAAGCAGCCCGCATGGCAGTGGCTCGACATGGAATCCGCCGTACGCCATTGCACGAGGGGCGCGGGCATCTGGGAGTGGGCTTCCAACGACGCTCCCGAGGGTGATCCCGATGTCGTGATGGCCTGCGCGGGCGACGTACCCACGCTCGAGACGCTTGCCGCAGTGGAAATCCTCAGGGAGAAAATTCCAGAAATCCGCATTCGTGTCGTGAACGTGGTGGACCTCATGGCCCTGCAGCCAAGGGAGGAACATCCCCACGGGCTCAAGGACAGGGATTTCGACGATATTTTCACTGCGGACAAGCCCGTTATTTTCGCTTATCACGGCTACCCCTGGCTCATCCATCGCCTCACCTACCGAAGGACGAACCACAAAAACCTCCATGTCCGCGGCTACAAGGAGGAAGGGACCACCAGCACACCTTTCGACATGGTGGTCATGAACGACCTCGACCGGTTCCACCTGGTCGCCGACGTGGTCGAACGGGTGCCTCGTCTCAGGGAGCGGGCCGCCTATGTGAAACAGTATGTGCGCGACAGGCTCATCGAGCACAAGGAGTATATTCATGAGCACGGCGAAGACATGCCCGATATCAGGAACTGGCAATGGAAAGCAGGACGGATGCAGCAATGAAAGGACGGCAGAAAAGGGATGGTGCTAAAACCGCTGTACGGCACAGGGAGAAACCCTCTAAAAAGGTGTCGCACGCTATGAAATACTCTGCCGGGCAGGCCCCTGGCACGCTGCTCCATACCGGCAAGGAGAAAACAGGGAAGCCCCGGATTACGGTTTTCGGTTTCGACGAACAGCATGAGATCGATCTCGGCGTTTCAGGCATTGCCGAATGTGCAGGTTTGCGGGAACGTTTCAAGGTCCTCTGGATCGATATCGACAGCCTTCACGATGTGGCCCTGATCGAGGAGGCCGGCAGGATGTTCGGCCTCCACCAGCTGACGCTCGAGGATATCCTCCAGACCGGACAGCGCCCCAAGATCGAGGAGTTCGACGACTACCTCTTTCTGCTCCTGAGCACTTCCGAGTATGACGCGGAGACCGGCGATATCCTGGACGAGCAGATGAGCATTGTCGTGGGAAAGAACTTCGTGCTGACATTCCAGGAGAGGCCGGGCGATATGTTCGACGCCGTCAGGGCGAGGATAAAAACCCCGGGGGCAGGAATCAGGAAACGGGGGGCGGATTACCTTGCCTACATGCTTGTCGATGCGATCGTCGACACCTATTTCGTCATCCTCGATTCGCTTGAAAACCGGATCGACGCGCTCGATCAGGACCTGTTTTCAAACTCTGGCCGGGACACTTTCCAGTCGATCTACAACCTGAAAAAAGACCTGATCCAGCTCAGGAAGGCTGAGCGTCCGCTCAGGGAGATCATCAACCGCATCATCATGGACCGTTACGGTGTCATTGGCGAAGAGACCGCCGGACCTTTCTTCAGGGATGTCTACGACAATGTCATCCTCATCAACGAAACCATCGAAACCTACCGGGACATCGTGCTCGGCATGTACGACACCTGGCTTGCGATCGTCAACAACCGGATGAACGAGATCATGAAGGTGCTGACCACAATCGCCACCGTGTTCATGCCCCTTTCCTTCCTTGCCGGGGTTTACGGCATGAATTTCCGCGTCATGCCGGGCACCGGGGTTTCATGGGGATTTTACGGGATCCTCGGGCTGATGGGCGTGATCTTTATCGGCATGGTGATCTACTTCCGCACAAGGAAATGGTTTTAGGGGATGTATTCTATCAGGCTGGTGAACCGGCATACCTCGGGATAATTTTTCCGGCTTGCAGGAGCTGTTCTTTGCCGCTTTCCGTTCGGGAAAAATCGACATGACTTTCAAGAAGGTTTTTCAATTGGCATGCAGGGAACCGAAAGGTTCCTTTTTTCGTACTCATGTAGCAGGTTGATCCGAACTCTTTGATGGTTTTTGACAGAAGGTCCGGGTTTCGTTTTCAAAAACCATCTGATTTCGTGTTTCCAACGCCATAGGTATTGTTCAGGAAATAGTGCGAAACCGCTCGACTGCTGGGATCGACGAAACCGCACGAGCTTCAGTCGTACACGACCATGATGAAAATTATCCGGCATATAGAGGAAAGGCTGAAAGAACATCCATTGTCAAGGGTTGGTCCCGGCCTGATTACCGGCGTCGCTGACGACGATCCGAGCGGTATTGCAACGTATTCACAGGCCGGTGCGCAGTTTGGCCTGAATATGCTGTGGACCATGCCGTTGTCTTTTCCCATGATGGCCGCAGTTCAGTCCATGTGTGCACGCATTGGCCGGGTAACCGGAAAAGGTCTGGCTGCAAATATCAAAACGACGTACCCTCCCATCGTTCTTTTTTCAGTCGTCTTCCTCCTGCTTGCAGCCAACATCCTCAATATAGCAGCCGATGTCGCCGCGATGGGCGAGGTTGCCGAATTGGTCACCGGATTCGATCGCCATGTCATGACGGCAGTTTTTGTACTTGGAACCGTCATCCTCCAGATTGTTGTTCCATATCATCGGTATGTCAAATTTTTAAAATGGCTTACCATAAGCCTGCTTTCCTATGCTGCAGTGCTTTTCACCGTACATGTGCCCTGGGATCAGGTTGTCCGGAAAACGGTGTGGCCCGGTTTGAACATGAGTTCCGATGCGGCTGCGGTCATTGTCGGCGTGTTCGGAACGACGATAAGCCCCTATCTTTTTTTCTGGCAGGCTTCCGAAGAAGTTGAGGATATGCATGTGAAAAAGGGCGCGCTGCCACTCCTCAATAACAATCTTGAGGCACAGGAGGAACTCCGCCGGATACGTTGGGACACCTGGAGCGGAATGTTCTATTCCAATATTTCAGCGTATTTTATCATTCTCGCCACAGCCGTGACCCTCAATGCGGCCGGTATTACCGATATCGATACGGCTGCCGAGGCGGCAAGTGCGCTCAGGCCATTGGCCGGTGATTTTGCCTATCTCCTTTTTGCCGTCGGTATCCTGGGTGTCGGCCTGATCGGTGTGCCTGTTCTGGCGGGATCGGGGGCATACGCGCTTGCCGAGGCGATGAACTGGTCCGAGGGCCTGGAGCAGACATTCTCCCATGCCAGGAGATTTTACGGTATCATAGCGCTCAGTGTCCTTCTTGGGCTGATCATTCAATATTCTCCGATCAGTCCCATGAAAGCCCTGTTCTGGAGCGCGGTCATCAACGGCGTCGTAGCCGTTCCGCTCATGGTCGTCATCATCCTGCTCGCATCGAACAAAAACGTGATGGGCAAGTACAGGGCAGGCCGATTTTCTGTCATCATCGGATGGATTGCGACCCTGGTAATGGGAGCGGCGGCAATCCGTTTATTGCTTCCGATATGAGCAGGTTTTCAGGGAAGTTCCCGTTACTCCCACCGGTTCTCATACCATCATCGTGATTGATATTTCAGTATGCATGATTCATTTGGCGCAGCAGGGTTTCAGTCACCATCCCCCTCTCTTTTCCAGTAACCATTCCGCCATTCCCTTTCTCCCTCACCTCCGTTCCGATGGCATTTCATGCAGTTCTGATAGTTGTAGATCCCTTCTTCACGGTGTTCCGCGGCGATCCGGCTTTCGCTGTGCTCATGACAGCCATAACAGGTGTAAGACTTGTAACTGCCGGGACTGGTGTGGCACGTCCTGCAACTTGCCCTGTGGTCGCCGTCGAGCCTGAAATAGCGGTTGTGGTCGAACGTGGCGGGCTTCCATTTTTTCGTGCTGTGGCAAACGGCGCAGGAAGCCTGTGAAGAACGGTGCATGTTGTCCGTCGGCAGATCGGCCCTGTGGCAGGAAATGCAGTTTTTCGCAGACGCGGCACTGAGGCGGTTGTGGTCGAACGTGGCGGGCTTCCATTTTTTTGTGCTGTGGCAAACGGCGCAGGAAGCCTGTGAAGAACGGTGCATGTTGTCCGTCGGCAGGTCGGCCCTGTGGCAGGAGATGCAGTTTTTCGCAGACGCGGCGCTGAGGCGGTTGTGGTCGAATGTGGCGGGCTTCCATTTTTTCGTGCTGTGGCAAACGGCGCAGGAAGCCTGTGAAGAACGGTGCATGTTGTCTGCCGGCAGATCGGTCCTGTGGCAGGAGATGCAGTTTTTCGCAGATGCTGCGCTGAGGCGGTTGTGGTCGAACGCAGCGGGTTTCCATTTTTTCGTGTTGTGGCAATCTGCACAACCGTATGTGCTCTCCCTATGGCGTTTATCAAGGGGACGGTCGGACTGGTGGCATTCTGTGCAGTTCCTCGTCTCCTGAGCGCTCAGGCGGCTGTGGTCGAACGCGGCCGGTTTCCATCGGGAGGTGTTGTGGCATTCGGCGCAGCCGAGCCGGACAAGCCGGTGTATTCCATCCCCTGGCTTTTCACGCTCATGGCAGCTTGAACAACTGTTCCTTCGATCAGGGGGAAGCAGGTCGTGCCGGAACGATTTGAGGGCCTTTGCAGCGTCACTTCCCTTATGGTCGGTATGGCAGTCCCGACAGGTATTCGCTCCGAAATTTCCATGAAAGAGGGCTTTTCCGGTACCGGCTTTCACCGGGGCGCCCGAGACGCTTTTCAGCCCTATTTCGGCGGGTTTGTGGCACGAAACGCACTGTACCGATGCGGCACCCTCGAATGGCCGGTGGCAGCCCAGGCAATCCTTTTTCAGATGGTTATGGCCCTGGAGAAGCGGGCCCGGATTGAGAAACACGTCCGGAAAGGAAAGAACGAGTGCTGCAAGGAGTATGGCCGACAGGACGAAAACGTACACAGGTTTCATGATCTCAGTTCCAGTTGAGGAAAATGGCTATGGTTGCTATATGGATGAACGTGAGGGCGATGAGGACGGCAACCAGCGGCATATGCAGTCCTCTCCATTTCTCAAGCGTTCTTACCGTCAGGGTGTCCCAGTATTTTTCATCTGCGAGATTCTCTTCAGTCGCGGTCACACCGGAAAACTGCAATTTCATTTTCACTTCCGCCTTCACTTTTTTCAGGAGGTACTGGCCGATATGCCCGCTGCCAGTAACGATCAGCATGAATGCGGTGGCTGCCCATGGCATCACGGCGTTGAAATGGATTCCAGAATGAACAAGGATCATGAGGGTGCCCACCCAGCCGGCATTGCAGTGTGCTTTCAGGAATGTGCCGAGCGGGCCTCTGGTGATCACCTTTTTTTTCCTTGCCGAATATCCGAACGATAAAAGAAAAAAGAGGGTGCCCGGCACACCGAGATAACGTCCTACCCATGCCATATGGGCAAAATGGAGGATAGCGTCAAGCGAAAGTGCCGCAAGTATGAGCAATAGATATGAAAGCGTGAGGGGTAATGCCCTCTGGATCATGACAGATTTCCACATCGTGACAGTCGTAATCGTACTATTATTGAAAAGAAATACCGGGATCTGCCGGCGAGTATTTTTATCACCGGCAGATCCCGAAGTGATCATATAAGGGCACCTCTATTTATTGTCGTGAGAAGCACGAGTGCAAGGCGGACGGAGCGGAGAAACCGGAGTGTACACAGAGTACATGAGGATTTCGAGCACTGCCCAACACAGCAATAGGGGTTCGGAACAAATAAATAGAGATGCCCATAATTCAAACCTAATCCCTGTCTCCTTCCCCTTTTCCTCTGGCATCGGCATTGTCCAGCAAAGCGGCCAGCAGTTCCTTTTCGTTTTTACCGTTCTGTTTTGCGATTTCCATAATCGTCGATGAGGGATTTTTAACGATGATGCCGGTTTTTCCGAGCTGGTCGACAAGATTTTCAGGCGAGCTTTTCGTGACGATGGCCAGGGTTTCGAGTGAAGCTGATGTCAGGGCGTGTGCCGACATTTTGCCAAGCTGTTCCTTTCCTTCCTCGTTTTCTTTTTCACCGAATCCGGGATAGACCGCCAGCATCGCGACAATCATTCCGGTGCCTATGACAGCGGTTGCCGGCTTGCTTGACAGATAGCCGGTGAATTGTTTCCAGTGCAGAACAAGATGAAGCAGAATACCGGACAGCAGCACCCAGCTGAGCCATTTGTGGGCAGGTTCCACAAGCCCGATTTCAACATCGAAAAAAAGAAGAAGTCCGGTTACTGCAGAAATGATGAATGCTCCTGAAACGAGAGGAGTGACCAATGTTTTTACTGCTGCTTTCATGATCAGAATGGGTTATATGAACGAAACCAAGCGATACACAACCGTATCGTTAACAGGATGTAAGGTAGCCCCCGAATTCTTAAAGCGACCTGAGGCTGTGTTTAAATTTATCTTAAAAAGCAGGTGTAATATTTGTGTGTTGTCCGGTTTGTCCTGTACAGAAGAAGATATTCTTCCTGGGATTTTAAGGGATTTTTAAGGTTTCCTTCATGCCGGTTTAAGACCGCCATTGGTATTATTCTGAAGGACAAAAGAAATTGCCTGTATGATTTTTCAGATGATTTACAATTAAAAGGAGAGAACCATGAAGTGCCCGGTATGTTCTACGATCGATCTGCAGCTCTCGGTACGACAGAACATTGAAATTGACTATTGCCCCTCATGCAGGGGTGTCTGGCTTGACAGGGGGGAACTTGACAAAATCATCGAACGCTCGATGGTTGAAACGGCCACGGGTTATCGCAATGAAGTGCGTTTTGAACCATCGCAACAGTATCATCATGGCAGCCGCCATGATGACGATCATGACTTATATTTCGATACAAAAACAGGAAAAAGAAAAAGAAGAGGTGGCCCTCTGGGATTTTTAGGAGAGTTGTTCGATTGATTGCCCGTCAGAGAGATAACGTATCGAACAACCGGTTTTTCTTACGGTTTGGAATGTGGCGGTTTTCACTCACAGAGATCAAGGTGGGGCGATTTCCTCGATTTATGTGGATATACCAGGGCAGCAAGCGGAAGAATGTTGCATACTGATGAAATAAGGTCTCGAATAATGGTGAACAGGGTTATTCTTCCGGTTGTTGTCTTGTGTATTTCTGTTCTTTTTGCCGCCATGCTTCGTTATTATTTCATGGCTGTTTTTCTTGCTGCTATTTTTTCATCGCTTGCCGCTCCGATACACCATCGGTTTTATACGGGTTCAATGAGCGATAGAGCTTTTATGCCACCATGACGATGCTGGCCGTTCATGGTTGTTTTCCCCTTCACATACATTTCTGGTCTGGTTGCACAACAGGCATACAAAATAAGCCTTGTCGCCGTAACATGGTTTCAGCAGCAGAAAGACGAGCATGCAGGGAATGGTCCCCGGAACAATTTTTTGGATCAATTCGGAATTTCTGAACAATCAATGCGGAGTGACCCTTCGGAAGGTTCACCGTGACATTATGACAACAGCGAAACAGAACTTCAATTATCAGAAAACAATTGCGATAACCGGCGTAATTCTTTTTATCATCAAGCTGGCAGCCTGGTATCTTACCAGTTCAGTTGCCATCCTGACAGACGCCCTCGAAAGCACGGTCAATGTCACCAGTGCGTTTATCGGCCTCTACAGCCTTTACATATCTGCTAAGCCGAAGGATTCAAGCCATCCGTATGGTCACGGCAAAGTCGAGTTCATCTCCGCAGCTATTGAGGGAACTCTGATTTCGGGTGCAGGAGTGCTGATTATTGTCGAAGCGGTAAAAAACCTTGGTAATCCCCATCCGATAGCAAAACTTGACTACGGTATCATCCTGATCAGTGTTACTGCAATAGTCAATTATGTTATCGGAGCAACAGCCGTCAGAAAGGGAAAGAAAAACAGCTCTCTCGCTCTGGTTGCCAGCGGCAAACATTTGCAGTCAGATACGTATTCCACCATTGGTATTCTTGTCGGGCTCATCCTGTTGCTGGTGACGAAACAGGCATGGCTTGACAGTGCGGTAGCCCTCCTGTTCGCCTTGCTGATAGTGTATACCGGGATCAAAATTATCAGGGATTCTCTCAAAGGGATCATGGATGAAGCTGATGAAGCTCTGCTGAAAAACATGGTCGATGTATTGCAGGAAAGACGGGTTGAAAACTGGATTGACCTTCATAACACCAGAATCATAAAATACGGCAGTACCCTGCATATCGATTGCCATCTGACGGTGCCCTGGTACCTCAATGTTCATGAAGCTCACAATGAAATTGAAACACTTGCATCCATTGTCCGGGAGAACTTCGGCAATGCAATAGAACTGTCGGTGCATACGGATGGCTGCCTCGATTTTTCCTGCGAAATATGCGGCAGGAAGGAATGTCCCGAGAGGAAAACGGATTTCAGGCGAGAAATAACGTGGACGGTAAAAAATATTTCTGATGATCAGAAACACCGGTTGTTATGATACGGATAATGAGGATGTCTGCAAGAAGCCGGAATTGCCGTAGTGAAGACGGAACTCCTCTTGCATGGCTGTTCGGAACAGGAAAACAGTTGCCGGTCAGTTTCGGTCAGGTCAGGCTTGTGCGGCCATCCTTGTCCGCTGCAGGTAGAAGGCCTTGAGGGTCTGGGAGATGAACTCCCGGTTCAGGTGGCAGTGGGACTTGAAGATGGACCCTTTCGCATTCCTTGCGTGCACCGGGCATCCCCCGCCGCAGAAAAGCGCCATGGAGCATTTCATGCATTCGGGGAGGTTCAGGAGGTGCCTTTTCGCATACTTCTCTTTCAGGGCGTAGTGCCTGAGCTTTCCTTTTGCGAACGATCCCACACGCCTCTCCCTGTGCCCTGAATCCTCGTAACATTGGTAGATGTCCCCGAAAGGATCGACAAGGTGGAAGGTATCGCTTCCCAGGCCGCAGTAGCGGATGACCGGGAGGATTTTCCTGGTCTGCATTTTCAGGAACTTGTTCATGAAAACGAATGACGAAGGCGGCCTGCCGGTTTCGGCAGCGACATCCTGGAATATCCGGAAGAAAAGCTCCCGTTCTTCCGGTGGCATGTCTTCGCTCATGAAGGTGTTGATCGGAGAAAAATAAAAGGTGACCAGCGGATGGCCGAGCAATCCCTCGTTCTTGAGGTAACCGGTCAGGCTCCTTGCCGATTCGAGCTTTCCCGGATGGATATGGGTCCTGAGGCCGATTTCCGCTTTCCGGTCGATCAGCATACGCAGCGCCGCAACGGTTTTCTCGAAGGTCGGCTTGCCTGACCGCGGGATCCTCTGCTGGTCGTGCAGGAGCTGGTCGCCGTCGAGGGTGACCTGCACCGACTGGATTTTCCCTTTGTCGGGCCCGATCAGGTCGATCATGTCCGGAAGTGTCGATGCATTGGTGGCAACATTGATGCTGCACGATTTCAGCTTCTTCGACCAGGCGAGTATTTTTTCGATCGCCTCCCTGTTCTCGGGCAGCAGTGGTTCGCCACCGAAAAGCGTCAGACCGTGGTGTCTCGTTTTGTTCGCATAGAGCTGCGGGAAGATTTCCGTGAAAAATTCATCCACAAATTTTCCCGTCATGAACGCATGTTTTACCTCTTTCGGAAGCGAATTCTGGTAGCAGTATCTGCAGGAGAGGTTGCAATCGTAGGTGAGGATGAAGCTCAGGTTGATGCGTTTCTGCCTGGTGTCCGCTTTGCTGATCCTGGCGGTTATTGCTGAGACCATCTTCCGGAATTCTTCCAGTTCGAGGGCGGGAGGCAGGTCGGTAAGGTGGCCTCTTCTGAGCAGGTGTCCGATTTCTTCCGCGGTAAGGAAACCGAGATCTTTTCCGCCGGCAATCCTTTCGGCATAGTCCGCAGGGACCAGGTCCATGCACAACGTGGCGCCGTTGAAAAGCAGGGATGTTCCGTCACCGAGTTCGACATGGTTGAAATAACGGCTTGTTCCCGGATGTTTTTTCCCGCTGCTTCGTTTCACTGAGTGGTTGTTTATGGTTCTTGCGGATGCAGTCAGAAGAAGTTCCTCCTGTTCACGACGGCCAGAAGAAGTCGAGAATGATTGCCTTTGTGTTGCGGATGGCGCGGCAGACAGTAATCCATGACAGCTGTTATCGAGGGGTAGGTGCCGGAATTGCAGCTTTTTGTGGAAAACAGGCTGTCATTGTCGCATGAACGCAAACGCCAGCCTGTTTTGTTTCAGGTCCTTCTTGCCTCAGTCGGCTGCGCCTTTGAAGTCAGGGCATTTGCACTGCGAATAAGGACCGCAGCATTCCGTATTGACCTTGTCGAAAGCATAGCGGTCGGTGCTCGCTAACAGATTGACAGGGGTAATGTTTCCGACTTTCGATGCGATTTCCCCTGCGACGGTCGGGGCCACTGCCGGGGTCTGCGCGGCTGCGGGGTTGGCAAGTGCCAGTGCGGTCAAGATCAGCATATCGTTTTTCCCTCCCTTTTATTGCTTGTTGTCGGCTGTTTTTTTATCGAAAGTCACTTAACTATTCAGAATATAACATTATGCAGAAATAAATGCACGCATCGGGCCGAGGAAGAAATACATGAAACAGATATTCCGTGCCGTTGACGGGCAATCATCCTGTTTTTTTCCTGAATGCGACAAACACGGTGAGCCCTGCAATGACGCAGCCTATCGCGGCTCCAAGATAGATGATGCCGGTTTCTTCATGCCAGGTGACGGCATGTCCGAGGAAATCGACCGCCAGGCCAACCACCACAATACCGATGAGTTTTTCCTTGAGGTCGTCCAGATTTTTAATTACAAGCCAGTCAGGAAGCTCGATGGTGTCGTCTATAAAGAGCTCGTAGAGTCCCACAGCCATGATGTAGAGCACCGTGCTGATGAGAAAGATGTCGGCGTTCTGGACGAAATCGAGGGCTATGAGCTTGCCGGTCTTTGTGCTGACATATCCGCTCATGACGACGGCGGCAATCTGCTGGACGATGGCGATGGCCGCGTAGAGCATGAGGGTTATCGACGCGATGAAGCTGCCAGCCACGGCGATGAGGACAAGGAAGCGGCTCGATGAAAATACTTTGTGCATAGGGGAACAGGGATTATGTCTGAAATTGCCGGGATAATATAAGAAATGACGGTCAGCCGGGGAAGTGTATTTCCCCCTGCCGGCCGCTCTGCATCAGTCCTTTACGCATCGGACGGAGAACCCCTGTGTTTTGCTGCTTGAAGTGCGGTAAACAGAGGAATAGCTGTTGAACAGGGTACGGTACCAGGCCGAGTAACTGTGCTCTTCGGTCGATGTCCAGAAACTGCCGTTGGTCCCGAGCTGCGAGAAGGTGCCGTTGCTGCTTCTGTATCCTCCCGGTAGTGCTGAAAAGCCGGAACTGTTGTCCGCACCGGCTGCCTGGGCTTTCCAGAGCACTTTTGATTTCAGTTTTGCTCCGGCAGCTTTTTCACCTCCGAGTGCTGTCACCAGCTCTGACCATTCGGTGTCGCTCGCCACATGCCAGCCCGCAGGCGCGATCCCGCGCGGGTCGTTAACGGCGTACCAGTTATACAGTTTTCCGTACGTCACGCCGTTTTCATTCCTGTTTTCATAGTAACACCAGGCCCCGGTCGCAAGCGAGCTCCATGCTCCGGGATCTTCGACTTCGGGGATAGGATCGCCGTTTCTGTAATGATCGACAGCGAGGTTTTCCCTGCTCCACCGGTTTTCAGGTGTGGTGTTGTTTTTAACCGTATTCCGGGTTTTCGCCGTTGTATTGGCAAAGCAGAAGATGATCATGAAGCAGACGAAAATAAAAAGTGCCGGCCATTTGGGTGTTTTGTTGCTGCTTTTCATTATTATTGGATCATTAGTGTTACTGTGAGGACAATTTTACCTGCAGAAATCCCCTCAACCGGAACCGTTGTAACCATGTTCCAGTACCTCTGGAAGTATGTTTCCGGAATATTTTGTGCATGCGACCGTACCCTGACTTTGCGGCTATTTCGGCCGTGACGCTGGTTTTTTGCTGTTTTATCCTCATATTAACTTCAGAAAGTTTGAAAAAGTTTTGAATGAACATGCCGGAAAAGTGTGCCCTGTGGAGGTTTCACACGATAAATAAACCCCGGCGAAAATGATCGAATGTAGTGGCAAGACAGCGTAACAAGAGGAAACCGAACCCTTCCGTCCAACCCCCGCAGAAAGGGCGCAAGAACCTGAAATCCCAGAAGGATACGAGAAAACCGACCCGGATTTCCGGCGAGCGTGTACGGCCGAACGACCATATTCTCATCAACGAATTTCTGTTCAGGCGAGGCGAAAGTTCGCTAGCGTCCGAAATCATCAATTTTTTTTCGGATCGGGAAGGAGAACGGTTCCGCTCCCTCGATATCGCCAAAATGCTTGGCTATACGGAGTCTCGGCAGCTTCCGGGTTTCTGGTATGTCCTCCACAAGCTCCAGGAGGAAGGAGTGGTCGACAAGGATTCAAACCGCTGTTACGGCATGTCCGGCACAGAGCCGGCCACCTTCGAAGAGCTCATCGAGCAGGTGAAACCGTTCCCTGCTGACGGCAAGGAGCGTTACAAGGTAAACCAGAGCTATACCGGTCGGATCGTCACCCATCCCAACGGTTACGGATTCGTTGATGTCGAAGGGTTCGACGATGATGTGTTCGTCAAGGCGGGGGACCTCAATTTGGCGATCCACGGTGACGAGGTCGAAGTGGTCGTCACCAAGGTCCCGGAAACCTATGCGAAAAAATCCACTCCCCATGAACGGTGCGAAGGTATCGTCATGAAGGTCATTTCCCGCCGGATAAGCACGATCGTCGGCACGCTCGTCAAATCGAACCGCAGGTTCACCCTGAAGCCCGACGAACGCAAGATCCTGCCCGAAATCTCCGTGCCGGTCAAATATTCCGCCAAGGCGCCTGCGGGCAGCAAGGTCCTGGTGGGCGAGCTTGATTTCAGCAAGGACGGCGTCATCCAGGGAAAGGTGCTCGAAGTGCTCGGAAAGGCCGGTGAATCGACGGTCGAGGTGAGCGCCATCGCACGGAGCAAAGGCATTGACGAAACGTTCGACAAGGCCCTGCTCGACCATGCGGCTTCGATACGTGAAGCGGTTACGGAAGAAGACCTCGAGGGAAGGCTCGACATCCGCGACAAGGTCGTCTTCACCATCGATCCGGTCGATGCGAAGGATTTCGACGACGCCCTGTCGGTGGAGGCGCTCGATGACGGCCTCTATTCGATTGGCGTGCATATTGCCGACGTTTCCCATTACGTGAAGGAAAACTCCCCGCTCGACCGCGAAGCCCTGAAACGCGCAACGTCGGTCTACCTTGTCGACCGCGTCATTCCGATGCTTCCAGCAAGGCTTTCGGAGCAGATCTGCAGCCTCAATCCCGGTGTCGACCGGATGGCATACTCGGTATTTTTCACCATGACCGCCAAAGGCGAAATCCACAAACACGAGTTCCACAAGACCGTCATCCATTCGAAACGAAGGTTTACCTATGAGGATGTCGAAGGCATCCTGACCCGGGGTGAAGGTGATTATGTCGCAGAGCTCCAGATTCTCGAACGGCTGAGCATCCTGCTTCGAGAACAGCGGTTTGGTCATGGCGGGCTCGATTTTGAAACCGAGGAGGTCCGGTTCAGGCTCGGCAAGGATGGCGAACCACTGGAAGTCATGAAAAAGGAACGGCTCGGCAGCCACCGGCTCATCGAGGAGTTCATGCTGCTTGCGAACAGGAAGGTCGCCGAATACCTGACGAAAACCTTTAAATCCGGCAAGAAGGAAGGCCGGCCTGTCATTTACAGGGTGCATGACGGCCCCCAGCAGGAAAAAGTGCTTATTCTCGCCAATTTCATCAAGCGGCTCGGTTTCGACCTGAAAATAAACCGCTCGAAGGAAGGGCCTGTCGTCTCCGCCAAGTCGCTCCGGCAGCTTCTGCAGCAGGTGAAAGGCTCGAATGTCGAGTTCCTGGTCAACGAGCTCGTACTCCGCTGTATGTCAAAGGCGGTATACACCGGTGACAACGCAGGGCATTTCGGGCTGGGGTTCGAGCATTACACCCACTTCACGTCGCCCATCAGGCGTTACCCTGACCTCCTGGTGCATCGTCTTCTGTTCGAATACGAGGGGCTCAGGAAGAAACGGAAAAAAATTTCCGATGCCCGCCTCAAGGAACTTGACGACAAGGTCCGCACCGTTTCGCAGATTTCCAACGAACGAGAGAAATCCGCGGCGGAGGCAGAACGCGAATCGATCAAGCTCAAGCAGGTCGAATACATGGCGAGCCATGTCGGCAAGGTTTATCCCGGCGTGATCTCGGGAGCAACCGATTACGGCATCTACGTGAGGCTGGTGGATTTCGCCATCGAGGGCATGGTGCACATGCGCAACCTCACCGACGATTACTACGAGTACGACGAGGCTACCTATTCGCTTATCGGCAAACGCCGCAAGAAAAAACTGCAGATCGGAAAACGGATGAAGGTAAAGGTGCACAGCGTTGATATCGAGCGCCGTACCATCGACCTTGCCATGGAGTAAGGCGCGGTTTTTCAGCCTGAGAAACGCCTGATGTAGCTTTTAGTGTCGAATTTCCTCGCGCATCCGGCGGCGTTCATGTAACGGACCTTTCCAAAGACCGGCCTTTCGAACCAGGGCCGGTCGTGAACTCCTCCTATGGACCAGGCAACCCCGACATAGCCGTTCGGGTCCCTTCCGTCCAGCGCATACCGGTCGTTGAGTGCGATTGCCGTATTGAAGGCTTCTTCAGGTGAAACGCTCCATTCGAGGATTTTCTTCGCCCAGTACATGCGCATATAGCCATGGATCGTACCCGTCTCAAGCAGTTCCCGCTGTGCGGCGTTCCAGAGCATGTCATGGGTTCGGGCCGCAGCGAATTCGGTTTCTCCGTAGAGATGGTCCCGGGCGTCGAGTGCATGCTTTTCAAGGCTTTCCCTCGCCCAGGACGGGATGCCGTCGTAACTGTCGTAATGCCGGTTGTATCGGCAGTAGTTATCCGAAAGCTCCCTTCGCACGATCAGTTCCTCGAGGAAGGCTTGTCTTGAGGTGGCGGGCACATCAGCCCCGAGGGCGCGCAGTGCGCACTCCTGGGTGCTGATCTGGCCGAAATGCAGGTAGGGGGAGAGGCGCGAGACTGCACCGGCATTGGGGTCGTTGCGCTTGTCCGCATAGTTCCTGAAGGCGTTTGCCAGGAATTTTCCAAGCTTTATCCCGGCCTCTTTTTCTCCCGGTACGGGCCATGCTCCGGGAAGTGAGTCGTTCCCGCCGGCAACACTGCAGAAAGCCCTTTTCCAGTCGGGCGGAGCGTGCGGAAAAGAATCCTGACGGTGGTTGTTTTCCGGGAACGGGATCAGGAAGTCATCGAGCAGTGCCGTGATTTTCGGGCGGAAGGTCCGTGCCGCGAACTCCTGTTTTCCGGAAGCGGACCTGCAGGGGACGATGTTGTGCGCATCGACTTCGAAGAAGGGTATCGCTATGCTTTGCGAAACCGCCGATTTCCATCGCCTTGAGATGTTCAGGGGTGAATAGTCGGTAACCAGCGTCCCGGCCCCGATTTCGTCCAGGAAGCCCGGAAGGGTTTCTGCCGGTTCTCCGAAGAGCAGGAAGAATGGAATGCCGAGTTGCTCGAGATCCTTGTCGACCTCCCGGAGCCCCATCAGCATGAAGCGGTAATGGGCGGGGGAAGCTCCTGCAAACGAAGGGGCGAGGGTAAAAACGACCGCAGCGGGCTGGCGCATGCTTTGCGCCCTGTGCCGTGCGAAAAGCAGCGCCCAGTTGTGCCGGACACGCTGGTCACGCGACATCCAGTATACCACCGGCCCCAGTGTGTCTGGACGGTCGCAGAGAAGCTCCGCCCTGCGCGGATCGACCGGGTTGTGCGGCATTTCAGGCAATTCCTGCGATGCGGAGGAAGTTTTCCATGAGCCGGAGCCCGGTTTGCGTATATTCTTCACGGATTTCCTCGAACTGACTGAGCAGCAGGGCCTGGTCCATGGTTTTCAGGTCTTCATCTACAGGGAGCCAGCTGGCGAACAGTTCAGGGGTGAGTTCGAAATGGCATTGCAACCCGTAGGCTTTGCTTCCGGTCCGAACCGCCTGCATTGGGCAGTATTGGCCGATTCCGAGGATTTCCGTATTTCCGGCTGGCGGTTCTACGGTTTCTCCGTGAAGCTGGAAAACCCGGAAACTGCTTCCAAGTCCTGCAAAGAGCGGATCTTTCATACCTGCGTCCGTCAGGTCCACCCGGAACGGATCGCCGTCAGGCCCATAAAACCCGATCTCCCTGACCGGTGATTTCACAACATTGCCCCCGCTGGCTTTCACAAGCGCCTGCATGCCGAGGCATATGCCGAGGCAGGGGATTTCCTGCTCTATGATGGTCCCGATCTGCCGGAGCTCTTCCTGCATCTCCGGGGTTTCGTCGTTGGCGCTCGACGGTCCTCCAAGCACGACGACCGCCTTGAAGCTGCAGGGGTCCGGGAAGGCTTCGCCTTTCGTGAGGTCCACCTGCTCAGTGCCGATGCCGTGACGGGTGAGCACGGTTTCGAGAAGTCCGGGGCCTTCCCTGGATATGTTTCTGACAATGAGGAGGGGGTGTGGCATACTGATTTTTCCGGATGTTCATAGTAATGCTGCTAAACGAAAAGCCGGATGCTGTTCTGGAGGTATTGCCTTGTTTCGGCAAAAATGTTTTTGATGCGTTTCAGCAGTTCTTCGCATTCAGCGCAGGAACCGGCTTCCTGTTCAGGACAATATTCGTTGATATACCTTGAAAGTACAAACATTTTGTTCGCGCCCACACTGGCAGAAGATCCTTTCAGGGTGTGCAGGATGAAGTTGAAGCCTTTCATGTCGTTTGCGGCATGAAAGGCTTCGAGCTCGATGATCAGGCGTTCCGTATCGGAAATGTATGTTTCGAAAAGGTTGACCAGGAGTTCCTCTCCGCCGATTTTTTCAAGGTTGCTGATAATTGAAGTATCGACGAGCGGTTCTGTTTCCAGGAATCTGAAAAATGTTTCCCTGTCCATGCTTTCTTCAGCTGGCGATCCTGGTATTTGCCGGTTTTTATCCGAAATGCCGCTTTTCAGTATGACGGCGATCACTGAAACAAGTTCGTCCCTGAATACCGGTTTGCCGATAATGAAATCGATGCCTGCGGCATTGATTCTTTTTTTGCTCTGTTCATCAGTATTTCCGGTGAGGGCTATGATCGGGACCGACATTTTTCTGTCGTCGGGAGCCACAGCTGAAAAGAGACCGGACCTGATCGCTTTTGACGCCTCGATGCCGTTCATCACCGGCATTTCAATATCCATGAGGATGAGGTCGAATGAATTTTTACCCATAGCCTCAAGGGCCACTTTGCCGTTGACTGCCTGTTCGATGCGGCATCCGTAATTTTTCAGCAGCAGGGTCACGAATTTTCGGCTGGTTTCATTGTCGTCGACAAGGAGGATGCTTTTGCCCTTGAGCAGCTCTTCATGGTCGATGCCGAGTGGTTTTTGTTCATTGAAGAAATATTTTTCTATGATCTCATGGACCTGCGATTTTTTTACCGGTTTGAAAAGCACCTCGTTGATGCCGCTTTTTTCCGCCCTGGCCAGCGCCTCTGTTTTCGGGAGGGCTGTTATCCCGATAACCGGTGTCTGGAGGTAATGAAAAGCCAGGTCAGGGCACATGTCCTGCGACGAGCGCAGGATTTTCACCGCTTCATCTCCCGTAAGGACCGGCATTTCGAAATCCATGAAAACAAGGTCATACCGGGATTCCGAAAGCAGTGCGAGCGCATGTTTTCCGTTTTCGGCCAGATCGAAAGCCACATTCAGGTCGGAGAGATATTTTGCCATGAGGAGCCGGTTGCTGAGATGGTCGTCGACGATAAGGATATGCTTGTCAGCCAGTATCTGCTTTTTGATCTCGCCTGTTTTTTTTGAGGTGTACAGGTCGAATGTGATGATGAACTCGCTCCATTCACCTTCTTTCGAATTGCAGGTGATGGTCCCCCCGAAAGAATCGATGACCCTTCTGCAGAAAGAGAGTCCTAATCCGTTCCCCCCTTTTTTGTTCGACGTGTAGAAGCTTTCGAATACCCGTTCCCGATCGGCTGCCGGTATGCCGGGGCCGGTGTCCCTGAAAATCACCCTGTTGTTCGATACGCCCTGTTCCGATTTCACGTTTATGCTGAAACCCTCTTTGTTTCTGTAGTAGAGGGAGTTTTTCAGCAGGTTGAACAGGACATAATAAAACAGGTCGCGGTCACCGAGAAAGTCGAAATCGCGGCTCGTATCGATCGTGATGAGTTTTCTGTCGAGAGAATCAATGTAAGGGAAGCTGTTGACCGCTTTTTCTATGGCTTTTCCCGCATCGATCCTCTTGAAATCCTTCATGGAAACCTCTTTGCCCTGCATGCTCGTAAGGATAGAATCGATGATTTTGTTAGCCTTGGTCAGCGTGCCGGTACTTTCCTCGATAACGTCATGAATGTTCATGAGCCCGGTATGGCTGATGTTGTAGCTTGCCCCCCTGTTGTTCCTGTCAGGTTTAACAGGAAGGCTTGACTGCACTGAGGCGAGAGCTGCGGTTATCGAGTTCAGCGGGTTTCTCATTTCATGTGCGATGCTTCCGCTGAGGCTTCTGAGGATTGAGATTTTCGTTTTGTTGGCCAGTTGCCGGTTATGGTTGGCAAAAATGCTTCCGACTATTGCAAAAAGAATGATCGGGATCCATTCCGGGATGAATTTCGAAAATGAAACTTCTCCGTTCAGAAGGAAGACTGAGAAGTATGCAAGAAAAAAGCCGGCTATCAGCATCGTACTTATGACAAGCCAGTTCGACAGGATGAGGACCATCATGAATATCCCGGCGAGAAGCGAGGTAACCCAGATGATGGAGCATTCGTTTTGCAGCAACATGAAGTTGAAAAAGAATGGCACATCTATAAAAAATGCGAGGTAGAAATAAGCAGGGAAGTATTTTTTCAAAGTTGACGGAATTTTATTGTAGAGCATGCACGGTACGGTGATGACCATGCAGAACAGCCTCAGCGGGAGATTTTCATAAGGCTGGGGAAACAGATAGGTCCAGATGATATAGTAGACAGGGTAGCCGAACGTGGTGAAAGCCCCTATTATTCCGAGGTTCGGCTCGGCATGGTCGAGAATTTCTCTGGCCAGTGAGCCGATTTTTTTTATCGGCAACACATTCTTCATGTTTTCACAAGAAACATTGTTCATGTTTCGCTTTCCGTTCACTCATTATCTGTTCAACATTTTTCCGCACAGCGCGAAAAGCCGTAAACCCTGATTATACCGGTTATCGCACACTCATCACATCAGGGTACTTCTATTTGTTTGTTCCGAAGCCCTATTGCTCGGGTTGGTCGCGATGAATCGGGATCGAAATCCTCATGTACCACTTGTACACTCCGTTTTTTCGCTCTCTGCGCCTTGCACTCGTGCTTCTCACTAAAATAAATAGAGGTGTCCATTACCTGTTCCGGAACTGCCGCTCAAAAAAATATATTTAATGAACGGTATATGTTTACTGATGAGACGGAGCGCTATTTCAAGGATCGATATCCGAAGGACTGAGAGGATTTAACGGATGATCCGAGGGGAACTGTTTTTTGTCGTTTCCTTTTTGAAACGCAATTTTGAAGCGAATATGCGTTTAATCCGCACGTAATACATTTTTTTTATGTATGCGTTTGTTAAGATAATGATATTTATGTTCGTATCAAATCGAAGTGAATTGTTTTCGCTGTAAATTAAACCAATAGAAGTGACTATGGCGAAAGCAGCAGAAAACATGATTATTTCGACACGTTCTGCAAAAACAGATGAATTCTTGAGCTGGCTGGAGATGGCGTACGATGAGCGAATTGCATGCAAAAAATATAAATTCAGATGAAAAAGAGCGTTTTTCGCTTCATGTTCCCGATTTCCTCGAGGAGCGGCTGAACGAATTTGACGCCGCAGTGCAACACTTCAGGACCGGCAAACCTGTTGTTGTCGGAGGAGACCCCGGAAAGGGTGCGATCATGCTTCAAAGCAACGACTATCTCAATCTTTCCAGGCATCCTGAAATTTCCAGTGCCCAGATAAAAAAACTTGCGCTTTCCGACAAAGATCCTGTGATGTCCGCGGTATTCCTGCACGAAGGGAGCGACAAGGACCTGTTTGAAACAAGAATTGCCCGTTTCACCGGTTTCGAAAGCGCCATCCTCTGTCAGTCGGGCTGGTCTGCGAACGTCGGTCTCATGCAGGCCATTGCCAGCGTAAAGACTCCGGTCTATATCGATTTTTTCACCCACATGTCCCTCTGGGAAGGCATCAAGGTTTCAGGCGCTTCCTTTCATGTGTTCATGCACAACGACGCGGCCCATCTTGAAAAACTCGTTTCTCAATACGGGCGGGGTATCATTCTTGCCGATTCTCTATACAGCACGACAGGAGATATGGCGCCGCTAGAGGACATCATCGACATTGCCAACCGATACGATTGCGTTTCCGTCATCGATGAATCGCACTCCCTCGGCACCCATGGACCCCAAGGCGCCGGGCTGGTGGCCGCGCTCGGTCTTACGGAAAAAGTGCATTTCATCACGTCCAGTCTCGCCAAGGCGTTTGCCGGTCGGGCCGGTATTATTCTCTGCTCTAAAAGATTCGCCGGCTACTTTCCCTATACCTCCTTTCCGGCAATTTTCAGTTCATCCCTGCTTCCACATGAGATCGCAGGATTATCGGCGACACTTGACCTGATCATGAACGGAGATGAGAGCAGGAAACAGCTGCATGAAAACGCTTCGTTCCTGCGCAGTGGGCTCCGGCAGCTCGGCTATGCTTTTGCCAGCGAATCACAGATCATCTCCCTCGAACCCGGACCGGAATCCAATATGGAAGTTCTCCGGGATGTTCTCGAAGACCGAAAGGTGTTCGGTTCCGTTTTCTGTGCCCCTGCGACACCGAAAAACCGTTCACTCATGCGTTTTTCATTGCATTCCGGCCTGTCGAAGGACGATTTGCAATATGTAATCGATGTCTGCGGTTCGATACGAGAAGATGTGGGTATGTGGGAATGGAAATCGACGAAAAGAAACCATCCCGGTCCGGCAGGCAAGTCATGATCTCTTCACTTTGATCAAAATGCCGTTTCTCTTTTTTCAAGGACGATGAAGAAATACCATCCGAGCGGGATCGATTTCTGGTAAATCGATGTGATTTTTTTCCCGTTCAGCTTGTAATCGAATGTTCCCTCATCTGTTTTCATGACGTTCCGGAACGCATCGCCAAGGTTCTCGTCCGCCACATAGCCGACGTTTTTGAAGAGCCTCTGCCGTCCAGGAACGCTGTCAGGGGGCCGATAAAGAAAACTTGTCGGCGCCTCCTGCTGAAAGTTAAGCATTTATCCATGAGAGTGGAGGTTATTGCCGAAACGGAATGGGTTCTCACTGAAGGTCGCGCAGCTCGAGGTCCCTCAGCCTGGGTGCGAGCCTTGTCGTTGCCGCAACGACGCCGAGCGTCATGATACCCCCGAAAACCACCGACGGGACGAGGCCGAGCAGCCGTGCCGCTATGCCCGATTCGACGGAGCCGAGTTCGTTGGAAGAGCCTATGAAGATGCCGTTGATGGCTGAAACCCGTCCGCGCATGTCGTCGGGCGTCGAAAGCTGGATGATGGTCGAGCGCATCACGACCGAGACGCCGTCGCAGATACCCGAAAAAACGAGCAGGATTCCTGCAGCCATAATGTCCCCGCTGAGCGCGAACAGGATGATGCAGAGCCCGAACCCTCCAACGGCGCCGAGAAGCCAGCGCCCGGCATGG
Organism: uncultured Chlorobiaceae bacterium; assembly: GCA_903928225.1. Classification (GTDB taxonomy): domain Bacteria; phylum Bacteroidota; class Chlorobiia; order Chlorobiales; family Chlorobiaceae; genus Chlorobium. The sequence continues at coordinate 80,378 of CAIYPU010000079.1, read as the reverse complement.
CTGCCGATAGGGTTGCGTGCCAGGAAGAGCCCGGTCGCCATCGCGCCGACGGCAGGGGCAGCGCGCATGATGCCCAGCATCTCGGGGCCCGAATGGAACACATCCCGGATAAAGGCGGGCAGCATCGAGATGGCCCCGCCGAAAAGCACGGCGAACATGTCGAGCGACAGCGCCCCGAGGACGATCTGGTTGCTGAACACGAACCGCAGCCCTTCGCCGATGCTCCTGAAGATCGGAGCGCTTTCCTTCGGCGGCGGCTCTTTCATGCGGATGGAAAACAGCGAAAAAGCGGCTGCGGCGCTCAGGCCGGCAGCGGTCGCATAGGCCGGCGTTTTGCCTGCAAAGCCTGTGATGAGGCCGCCCAGCGCGGGTCCGGCCACGAGGCCGAGCTGGAAGGCCGAGCTGCCGATTCCCGCGGCACGCGCGAATTCCCTGCGGGGCAGGATAAGGGCGAACATCGAGTTGTAGGAAGGGCCGATAAATGCGCGTGCGATCCCTCCCGATCCCACGGCGCCATAGATCCATAAGGCCGGGTTTCCGGCAACCATACCAGCGGAAACGGCAGCGAGCAGCAGGGAATTGAGGACGAGCAGTACGGACGCGGCAACGCCGAACATGCTTCGGGAGTAATGGTCAACGGCATGGCCGGCGAAAAGGGTGCAGCAGAAGAATGGGATCACTTCGGCGAGCCCGATCATGCCGAGGGCCAGCGGATCATGCGTCAGCTCGTATATGTGCCAGCCGGCCACGACAGCGATGACCTGGTAAGCGAGCACGATCGTGACGCGGAAGGTGAGTAATTTCCTGAAAGCTCCTTTTTCGTCCGGTGGCAACTGCATGGATAACGGTCTTGTGGATACCTCGTTTTTTTTTTCGATGGTTATTTACGCTTATCCTGCGAAAAATGAAATACCGGTTAGATAAATGGCGGTAATTCACAGACCGTCGTGATGTTTTTCAGTGTTCGCCCGCAGGATTGACGTGTCTGCTGTATATTACCTTTTTGAGGACGATCAGGAATCCTGCTATTAAAGGTATCAATTGTCTTTCAGACAAAACTCCAGGAAGCTGTCGTTCTGTATTATTCTTGTCATTCTGAACGAAGTGAAGAATCCATCAAGAGCCAAGTCAGGTAATGGATACTCCACAACATGTCATTGCGCTCAGCATGAGGGAATGCGATGTTATTCCGAGCCCTCCGTATCCGGCTGCTGCCGCTCAAGGATCACGGACATTAAATCCGTTAATTCGTGGCAGTGAATATGCTGAAATCACTCCTTGTTCATGGAGAGCGGAGCGATGAATCCGGATTATTTTTGTTATGACGAACATTTCTTCAGTATTTATTCGCGACCGTATTATTGACTCAGTAACAAGAATCCGTCTATGAAATATTCCATTGCGGCATCGTGCCTTTTTCTTCTGTTGTCCACAAGTCCTTCATATTGTGAAGATCGCCTCCCTGTTGCCACTGAAAGGCATGGACTTGAGAGCCTGGCGCGCAATCATGCCTACAGGCTTCTCGTATCCGGCCGGACGGTGACGCTGAAGGATGGCGTTTTTTCCGAACGAGGACCTGACGGGATCGAATTGAGCGCAAGGCTCGCCGGTTGTGCAATAACGGAACTGAACGGCGACGGCAGGCCCGATCTGGCGGCGATCATCGAACATCACGTCAAGGGCAGGCCGTCCGAATATGAGATCTCCGTTCTGTACAGCAGCGGAGACGGGTTCGAACAGACCACCCCGGTATCCCTCGGGGAGGATATAACACTGAACAGTCTCCATACGGAAGAAGCGAGGCTTTTCATACCGAAAAGGATTGTCGTGGACTACCAGACTGGCAATATGCCCGATTCTCCTGCAAATCCGGCTTATGACAAGCGTAGGGACTTCTACCTTGAAGGCGGGGAGCTGAAGGATATAGCCTCGATGCAGGTTGTTAAAAAACCGGCACTCTACCTGTACCCGGAAAAGGAAATGAAAATCGATGTCCGGCTGGGGCCGAAGGGCCGTATTGTAAAAACAATACCGGTATACCCCGGCAAATGGAGCGTGACGGTCGAGCCCGGCGGCCGCATAGGCCGAAGGTACCGTTACCTTTTCTACGAGGCGGCGCTGTCGAACCCGATCGCCCAGCCTGAGGAAGGATGGTGCGTGCCAAAAAACCGGCTCCGGCCATGGATGGACTCGTATCTGGTTCGGCTCGGCCTCAACCGGCAGGAGGCGAAGGATTTCAAGGCCTACTGGATGAAAAACCTTCCGGCATCGAAATTCTGGATCATCAGGATCATCCGTCCCGAAGTCGTCGAGGACCAGCTCGGCCTGCATATCAAGCCAGCTCCGCAAAGCCTTTTGCGGATCATCCTCTATTTTTCTCCTTCTGGAACTATGGTGAAGCTTGCCGAGCCTGAAACCCCGGCGTTCGAGAGAAAAGGTTTCACTGCTGTCGAATGGGGAGGCATACTCGGGGGGACGTCAAAGACGGACAAAGTAAGATGAGCCATGAAATCTACAGGAAAGCCCCGGCGGACGAGGGGCATTATCCGGATTCCGGATATATCGATATCGATGGATTCAGGGTGCATTACAGGAAAGCCGGAAGCGGCGGCCCGCTCATCGTCCTCCTTCACGGCAGTTTCCTGAGCGTGAGGTCGTGGAGAGGGGTTATCGATGCGCTTTCCGAAACAGCGACGGTCGTGGCGTTCGACCGTCCAGCGTTCGGCCTCACCTCGAGGCCTTCGCGCACCTCCGGGGTGAGCTATTCCCCGGAAGCCCAGGCCGACCTTGCCGCAGGGCTCATCGGACGGTTCGGGTCCCGGAAAGCGGTACTCGTCGGCAATTCCACCGGCGGGACCCTCGCCCTTCTCGCGGCCCTTCGCCATCCCGGCCTGGTCCAGGGCATCGTGCTTGTCGATGCGATGATCTACAGCGGTTACGCCACCAGCGAGATCCCCGCATTCATGAAACCGGCCATGAAAGCGTTGAGCCCCGTCTTCGCGAGGGTAATGCATCTCATGATATCCCGCCTGTACGACCGGGTGATCAGCTCCATGTGGTACAGGAAGGAACGGCTTGGCGACACACTTCTTTCGGCATACCGGAAAGACCTGATGAACGGTGACTGGGCGAGGGCATTCTGGGAGGTTTTTCTCGAAACCCGCTACCTCGGGCTCGACGAACGGCTGAAAACCCTCGAGATTCCAGCACTGGTCATGAGCGGAGAACACGATGTCATGGTGAAGAAAGCGGAGAGCGAACGTCTTGCCGCAGAGCTTCCCTCCGCACGGCTCAAGGTTTTCCAGGATTGCGGGCACCTTCCGCAGGAAGAAAAACCAGAGGAGTTCGTTGCCGCGATGAAGGAGTTCCTGAACAGCATCTCCCGCTGACCGCGAAGCCGCTCACATGCCGAGGAAGGCTTTCCTGACCTGCGGGTTTTCGAGCAGTTCCTGTCCGCTTCCGGTCAGCACGACCGAACCGGTTTCAATGACGTATCCCCGGTTGCTTATAGAAAGCGACAGGAAGACATTCTGCTCCACAAGCAGTACGGTGACACCGTTACGGTTGATTTCCCCGATTGATCTGAAAACCGTTTCGGCATAGAGGGGAGAGAGGCCAAGACTGGGTTCGTCGAGCATCAGGAGTTTCGGGTCGCCCATTAGTCCCCGTGCTATGGCAAGCATCTGCTGTTCGCCTCCGGACATGGTCCCGCCAAGCTGTTTAGGACGTTCCGCGAGCCGAGGGAAAAGTTCGAACACCATTTCGATCCTGCTGCGGTAATGCTGCGGGTTCAGGAAGGCCCCCATCCGCAGGTTTTCGGAAACCGTGAGTTCCGGGAAAATTTTCCTGCCTTCGGGTACATGGACGATTCCCTGCCTGACGATCTCGTGGGGCCTCAGGTTCCCGATCGGCAAACCGAGGAAATCTATGGAGCCGGAAGCGGGCACCACTCCGGATATAGCCTTGAGCAGCGTCGATTTTCCGGTCCCGTTGCTGCCCACGATCGAAAGGATTTCGCCTTTCGCAACCGAAAGGGAGACCGATTTCAGGACAGGCATTTCGCCGTACCCTGCATTCAGGTTGCGGATTTCAAGCATGGCTGTACCCGGTTCCAAGATAAGCCGCGATGACTGCGGGATTGCTGGTGATTTCCGAAGGAAGGCCTTCAGCGAGCTTTTTCCCGGATTTCAGGACGACAATCCGGTCGCAGAGCCTGGTGACGGCTTTCATGTCGTGTTCGATGAAAACTACAGCCGTTCCTTTCTCCCTGATGCCGCGGATGATTTCCAGCAGCTCCTGCGTTTCGGTATTGTTGAGTCCTCCGCAGACTTCATCGAGGAGAAGGAGCTTCGGCCCTGTGGCGAGGGCCCTTGCAAGCTCGAGCTTTTTTTTGAGCCCTATCGGCAGATCGCCCGCTGTTTTCTGCGTAACATTTTCCATCCCGATCACCCTGAGCTGTTCATGTGCAATCATTCTCGCTTCGGTTGCGGAACGTGTTCTGCAGAACGCTCCCGTCATGACGTTTTCAAGAATGCTCAGGCCCGCGAGAGGTTTTACCCGCTGCCAGGTACGGACCATGCCGAGCCGGCAGACCCTGTCCGGTTTCATTCCCGTAACGTCACGTCCGCTGAACCAAACGCGGCCGGAAGAGGCAGGGTAGTAGCCGGTAATGCAGTTGAAGAGGGTGGTCTTTCCCGAACCGTTCGGCCCGATAAGGCCGACGATCCGTTGTTCTTCGACGCTGAACGAGACGTCCGATACGGCAGCGTTCCCGCCGAAATGCTTGCTCAGAGACGTTATTTCAAGCAGTGGCGCCATCATGTCCGCTGTTTCCTTCTGAATAAGCCGAGAATGCCCTTCGGAAGATTGAGGATGCAGAGTACGGTGATGATCCCGTAAACGAGGACGTGGGCATGTGCGAGATTGTTTTTCAGGAACGATTCAATGGGGGAGGCTTCCGTTATTATTCCCGAGTTCACGAGAAGCTCTCCGGCAAGGTTCGTGCGGAGCGCTTCGGCGAGCGATACGAGCAGGGCTGCGCCGAGCACGGGTCCCCAGAGGGTCCCGACCCCGCCGATGATGGTTGTCAGGATGATTTCGATGGAGAGCCTGAGTGAGAGCACGGCGCTCGTATCGATAAAACGGATATAGATGGCGTAGATGCTTCCTGCAACGGTTGCGAGCGCCGCCGAGACGATGAGTGCCATGTTTTTCCACAGGTAGAGATTGATGCCGAGCGATGCTGCGGCATCCTGGTCTTCACGGATCGCGAGCAGGAAATATCCCGCTCTTGAATGGCGCACCAGCAAGGATATCGCAAGGGTTGTCACCAGGAGAAAGAGCATGGCGAAGTAAAACGGTTCCTTGCTGTTCAGGTCGAGGTTTCCGAACGTGATATCGGTGATGAGCAGGCCCTGCGCCCCTCCGGTGATTTCGAGGTTGTGCGCGGTCAGCCTGACGATTTCGGCAACGGCGATCGAAGCGAGGGCGAAATAGTGGCCGCGAAGCCTGAACACGATCGCTCCCGTCAGCAGGGCGATCAGCGATGCTGCGAGAATTCCTGCGCCGATGCAGAGCGGCAGGGCGATGCCCGATGTCGTCAGCAGGATCGATGTCGTGTATGCTCCGGTACCGAAATAGGCGGCATGTCCGAAACTGAACTGCCCGGCATATCCTCCGACGATGTTCCATGCCGAAGCGAGCGATGCCATCATGAGCATCGTAATGAGGATATCGGCGATATAGGGATTGTCGCCAAGGAAGAAAGGCACCGATGCCGCGAGTGCGGCAAAAGCTGCGATGCCGGCCCATTGTTTCGTCATTGTTCCCCCTTTCTGCCGAAAAGGCCTCGCGGACGCAGCAGAAGAATTGCCAGGAAAAGCACGAAGACGACGACATCTTTCCACTCGCTCGAAAGGTAGGCTGCCGACATCGCCTCAACAACACCGATGACGATACCTCCGACCCCCGCCCCGATGACCGAGCCGAGGCCGCCAAGGACGCAGATGGTGAAGGATTTGAGCAGGAACGTATGGCCTGCGAAAGGATCGATGTAGTAGGTCTGGGCGATCAGCGCCCCCGCCGAAGCGGCAAGGAGCGTTCCGATACCGAACGCGATGGCGCTCATGCGGGAAACGTCGATGCCCATGAGCTGGGCAGCTTCCCGGTTCTGGCTGGTTGCCCTGAGCGCCATGCCCGTCCTCGTCGTTGAAAGAAAGAGGTAGAGCACTGCCGTCAGCAGGCAGGTGACGAGGAACGAGAGCAGCATCGGAATGGAAACGGAGATGTCGCCGGGCAGGTTGAACGAACTGCTCGAATATGATGTCGTCAGTATTTTCGGATCGCTGGTGAATGCCAGCAGCGCCGTATTGCCCATGATCAGGCCAAGTCCGACCGTGAGGAGTATCTGGTTTTCGGATGGATGGCCGATAACCCGGTTGATCATGGTTTTTTCGATGGCATAACCGAAAACGAACGCAGCAGGCATGATGAGGACAAGCGACAGGAACGGGTCGATATTGAGCAGGGTGAAGAGGTAGTAGGCCATATACATGCCGAGCATCATCAGGTCGCCATGGGCGAAATTGCTGATGTTCATGACCCCGAACACCAGGGACATCCCCATGGCGGCAAGGGCGTAGATGCCACCGGTGAGAATTCCTGAAATGAGCGACTGGAAAAAAAGCATGTTCGAGTCTGGTTGTTATTGCATCCGGTATGCGATCTGATGAAAACATACCGGAGGTTTGCCGGAAAAGCGGGAATATGAAAATCCTCAGCGCCTGTATGGGTAGATGAGTTTTTTCTTTGAGAACTGCGCAGGGTAGACGGTTTCATATCTGCCTGCCTGCAGCTGCTGTACCAGCATCGGGTGGTTGTTCTGGTTCGTATAGCCGCCATAGCTGGCAAAGCGGACCGGTCCCATGATGCCGTTCCAGCTTCCGGCAACGAGGGCCTCTCGCAGCGCCTTCGAATCCCTTGATTTCAGTGCGCTCAGTGCCATGATGCGTACCGCTTCGTAGGCGCATGCGGCATGATATGAAGGGTCCTTGCCGAATCTTGCTCTGTACCGGGTCCCGAAATCGGCGGCTCCCGGCCAGTTGACGTCATCGGTCCATTGCGTGGCTGAGATGACCAGCGAAGAGATATCCTTCAGTTGTGCAAACTGGGCTGTCGTATAACCTGCGCCTGCTCCGAGGAAGGCCTTCGGGGTCAGGCCGATTTCTTTAGCCTGCCTCATGAGCAGGATGGCATCGGCATCGTAGGAAACCAGGAATACCAGGTCGGGCCGGGCTGCCTTGACTTTAGCGAGCGTAGCGCGGTAGTCCGGCTGTCCCTGCTGGTATTTTTCGTTCGCCACTTCCCTGAGGCCCATGGATGCGGCATTGACCTGTGCGGTTTTCACGGTTGATACGCCGAAATCGTTCGCGGCGTAGATGTAGGCGATAGTTCCGGGCCTGAAAGGCGCGATCGATTTCAGGAGAACATTCGAGTATACATCGGCAGGGGCGTTCAGGCGGAAAACGTTCCTGTACCCTTTCATGGTGATCTCTTCCTTAGCTGCGGCGGGGACGAGAAGGGGGACCTGGTACTGGTCCGCCCTCGATGCCACGACATTGGCGCAGGCCGATGTGTAGGGTCCGACCACGCCGATGACCCGGTCGCGTGTTACCAGCTTTTCATATGCCGCGAGCGCGTTTTTCGGGTCTCCTCCGTCATCTTCCCTGATCATCTCGACATCAATATGCCTTGCCTTGAGGTCGTCGATGGCCATGGTTGCACCGTTCGTAAGGTTTTCGCCGATCTGGGCTTCCTTGCCCGTTATGGAGTTGATGAAGCCGATTTTCACCGGAGCCACACCCTGTGCCGGAAGTGACGTAAAGATCGTTAATGCTGCCGTGAAGGCCAGAAAGAGATGTTTCATGGGGGAGAATGTTTGGCTTCAGGAAATAAGGAGCGGTGGACCAGGAACTGAGCGGGGACGCAAGCAGGACGAAAAGATTCGGGCACGAAAGGAATGTAACTGGCGGGGCTCGGTATGGTCAACTGCTCGGGACATCTGAAATGATCCGGGGTTGCATGCTGAATGCGTTGCTTTTTCTCTGTAAAGCTAAGAAAATAATGGCTCAAGTGAAAAAAATGAGCATTGGATATGCCCGATTCTGCACTGCACTCCAATTCGGAGATGGGGTTTTGATGAAGCGTTTTTGTCAGGGTTTCACTATCTTCAGGTAACATTGCAGGCAAGATCACCCCCCGGCAGATTGCCCGGCTCCCGTGCAATGTTCTTCATTTCTCCCTGATATCGGGTTTTTCATGCCGGATCGGACAAGGCGTCCAGTCAGCTATCCATGACGGCATAGTCAGTACCCGGATTTTCCATAGCGAAAAATAAACGGAGGCGGCCATGAAAAACGGAAACATCGATGTCCACTGCCACTTGTTCAACGGCAAGTTCGCGTTCGAGGAGCTTCTTGAAATCGGCTGGCGGTGGATGCATGGTGAATACCCCTATGCAGATGGCCAGATGCGCAGGACGACGAGGGGGATCAGGCTTCCTCTGCCGCCGTTCATCAAAAAGATGATAACCTATACGGCAAACCTTTTCGAAACCGTCACCCGTGATCCTGCAGGCAACTACAAATATGAAACGGAGTGCTACAGAAAGAGCGGTTTCAGGCGATCGGAACCGTTGATCACCGTCCCGCTCATGATGGATATCTACTTCATTTTCGATGACGGGGCCGGGCATGGGCGCAGGTCGGGCATCGGTGCCATGAGCGCCGCCCGGAAAAAGGCTTCGCTCGGCCAGCTCCATATCGCTGAAAAAAGGCATTCAGAGTTCGACGCCTTTGCCGAAGAGATGAAAGGCCTCGTTCTCCAGGCAGTTTCAGAAAGGGCGTCATCGGGCCGGAGAGCTGCCACGGCAACTGCCGTGAAGAGGAAAATAACCGTCGAAAAAGAGCTCGATGCGATCATCGGCGAGTGCAAGGCTCCCCGGAAAGCACCTTCGAAAGTACGGGGCGCTGCCGGAGGAGGAGATGTGCAGATGACCAGGGGGTACCGTCACCATATCGAAGCGCTCAGGGAGATAAAGCATGCGTACCCCGACAGCGTTTTTCCGTTCCTGGCCGTGGACCCGAGGCGCATAGGCATCGACAGCCTTGTGGATGAGCATGTCCTCCGCGGGGATTTCCATGGGGTCAAGCTCTATTGTCCGCTCGGCTACCTGCCTTCGCATCCAGACCTCAATCCGGTTTTCAGGACCTGCATCGGCAACGGCATACCGGTTACCGCCCATACGTCTCCAGGAGGTTTTCCCTCCCAGTGCGGACAGATAAGGAGCTTCCGCCGGAAGAAGGACGGCGTTGTCGTTCCGGTGTTTTTCGACAAGGAGGATTTCGTGAAGCAGCGCAAACCGGAAAAAGGCGAATCCGCACAGAGCCTCTTTTTCGCCGACCCGGGCAACTGGCTCGATGTGCTCGAGAGCGCCGGCTTCGGCAGGCTGAAGGTGAATTTCGCCCATTTCGGCGGCGAAGATCACATCGGCGCTTTTGCCGACGGCAAGGCGAATCCGGGAAACTGGACGGCAGCCATCGTCGAACTCATGGAACGGTTCGAGAACGTCTATGCAGACGTCGGCTACTGTCCCGACAGCAAAATGCCGGAATATATCGGAAAGATTGTAGCCAGACATCCCGTGGTGGCCGAGCGGCTCATGTTCGGTACTGATTACGTGATGATCATGATCAACGGCTGCGGCCTCACCAACTATTTCAACGAATACACCAGGCTCACATCCGCCATGCTGAGGGACAACGCGGTGAAGTTCCTCGCGAGGCCGTGATTGCTTTTTGAGTCCTTCCCGGGACGCCCCTCTCATCATTATCCAGAGGGGTCATCCCGAAGCTTTACGGTTTGCAATCTGGGACGGATTCTTTTTTTATGCGCATTTCGAGTGGTCGGTGATGTCGGGTCCTTTAACGAAAGGTTATTCGGACGTGGTTGCCATGCCGGAGCAGATTTCAAACGGTTCAGGAAGAATTGGCCCCTTTTTTCACGTCAGGCGCAGGGACTCGGCTGAAAATCAATTTCCGGTTTGTTCGTCGGAACGGAAATGTTGTTACTTTACGGCTGCCAACAAAACCATTCAGCCGGAGGGAGGGAAGATGAATCGGGAGGAGAACAGGGAAGCGGTAACGAAAATGTCCATGCAGTTCCTGGCCGAGGCGATAGGGCAGTGCCCCGCCGGCCTGGAAAAAAGCACGGACCGCGATATCGTTTTTGCCGTGGCGGGATTCCAGTATGGCGCCGTTCAGAGCGCAGCCTTTCTCGCCGGTCTGGATGCGCAGGCGGCAGCACAGATCGCCAACGAGGTTCTGGGCAGGATCAACGGGATGCAGCAGGATGTGGTGGAGAATATCCTCTCCCTGATGCCGGTACTGCTCCGAAAGGAGTATCCTCCGATCGGTATAGGCGGAAGGGCGATCATCGGGTTCTACAACTCCTCCACTGAAGAAGAAAAACTTTCCGCCGCCGTCTCGCTCCGGGAAATCCTGAGGCAGATCGACCAAGCCTGACGCCCTGGCTTACCTCATCGCGGGCTGCAATGCGGGGCCGGCTTCAAGCTGTTTCGCTTCCCGGCCGAACCGCTTCGCTTTTCCGGGATTGGTCAGGTCCCAGTCGCGCAACTCTTCGTTCAGGAAATTCTTATAGAAAGCGGTAAGTTTTGTCCGGTCCTCTTCGGTGAGCCGATCGACCACCAACCTTCCGCCGAAAGCGCCGGACAGTGTCGGCCTGGCAAGAAGGAGTGCATGCATGTTGTCCAGATAGTGTACGATTCTCTCCTTTCCCTTTTCAGACCCATCCGCCGAGCCGCAGACGATAAAGGTTCCGAGAAGCTTTTCACGGAGGGCCTCCCGCCCGGCCCCGAAAAATTCGGGCACCCGCTGATGGACCCCCTTTATCCATATTCCGGATCCGACGATGATATGGTCGTATTCTGAAAGCACATCCGTAAACGATATCCGTTCGATGTCCAGCAGGTCCACCGGCATATCCATCCCCTTGCGTACCCATACGGACGTATCCCTTGTCGCTCCGTACCTGGTGGCGTAAATGAGCGCCGTCGATTTCGTCTTGTCGCTGATGCGGGCCGCCGCTTGATTTCCGAAGGACATCGCAAGCATGGCGAGAGAAGAGGATTGCAGAGCCTTTGCAAGGAACTCTCTCCGTGACAGATAATCGGGATGGGAAGAGGTCATGATCAAGATGAGGAATGTTTGGAATAAAGGATGATGCTGTTCAGTGAAGTCCGCTGTGAATATTGCGTAAAGTAAGGAAAACGGAACGCATCGTCAAATATCGAAATCTGACCCGGCCGGTCAGGGTTCAAACACGAAAGCCCGCTGCGAGCGGGCTTTCGTGAATGCTGAACGTGCGTTTACAGTGGTTAGCGCCTACTGTCCTGCAGCTTCAATGACCGATGTTTTCAACGTAAGGGTTGTGCTCTTCGAAATTGTCCTTGTAGAAATCATAGCAGCTGAATTCAGGTTCTTCCTGGATTATTCCTCTGATGAGATTGTCGGCGATCCTCTCATAAGACTGTTCACCTTCGCCGCTTTCGATGCTTTCGATCCTTTTCATCCAGATAGAAAGCAATTCGGATTTTAAATGCTCTACAGTGCTCACTGCACACCTCCTGTGGTTTATTTTCCAAGTTTCCGGCATTTATGGGTGCAAAGGTAACAAATTCCCCTGAAAAGAGTAATGCCGGATCGGACGGATTTTTACCGGTTGCCCCGGCCATCGGGTTCAGACGGTACTTCCTTACAGAAAAAAGCGCTTCTGCTGATGTATGAACCCGCGATTGGAATACTGAAAATAAGTTTTAATTACTTTATAAATAACATTATTTTCGCTTTATGTCGTGAGGTTGCCATGATCGATTGACCCGGCAGAGGGGAGCTGAAGAAATCGTCCGGAAATGAGCCGTGTTTAACCATCGACATGTTGCATGGACTTTCGCATATCTTTCATCAGCCGGATCAATTCCCGAAAGGAAGCCTGTTTCTTGCTGTCTTCGCAGTTCAGGTATTCAGCATCAATGCGCTATCAAACCGTTCAGAGGGGAAACAGCATGAATGAACAAATGAGGTCGTCAACCGCACTGGTCAACCAGGTGCTTTCAAATCAGGATACGCTTGAAAAACTGAAGGAGGACCCGGAAGGAACACTGAGGAAGGTCGAAGCTGAAGTCAACCAGCAGCTTACGCTGCCCGACCGGAAGGTGACCAATTTCATCTGGGCCATCATCGTGCTGGCATTTTCAATGACGCTTGTCTATTCCGTCTGGGTCCTCGGCAACGGTGTGACCGCAGAGCTCAAGAAGGAAGTGCTCTATGCAACCAGGAGCGATACGATGCTGACGATCGTCACGACAGTCGTAGGGTTTCTTGCCGGACTTCTCGCTCCGAGCCCGGTCGGGAAGAGGGGTTCATAGGGATATCGGGTTGTTTTACCGGCCAGCTATGCCCTGTGAAACCGGTTTCATACTTGTTGCTTTTCAATCCTAACAGACTGAAAACTCCCCCCCGGCGAGGCGGGCTGTGAAATTGCCGATATCGGCAAGTTCCCTGTCGATGATTGCTGCGATGTCGTTCGAGATTTTACGCAACGGTAAGCCCTCGATGGTGCTTACCTTGGCCGAGGCGGTGAGCGGCCGGTCGAGAGGTTTGCCGATCTGGCTGCAGAAGAAGACCGAAACTTCCGCGATCCCCGGGACCTCCCGATGGATGCGCGCAGCTGTCTCCCGGGCAAGGACGTTGTAGATCTTGCCGATATGGCTGACGGGGTTTTTCCCGGCAGCGGCCTCGAGGCTTGTCGGCCTTCCGAAAGTGATGAGGCCGTTCACCCTGTTGCCCCTGCCGACCTCTCCTCCGTCTGCGCCGTCGGCCGAAGTGCCGAGCACCGTCAGATAGATGCCGTTTTCCCCCCTCGACGGATCGTCGAGCGTGTTGAGCGCGATATCGATGCTGCCGAAGGGGTGGCTCCGGGCCCCGATAAATGTGCGGACAGCTTCGAGCACCTGCTGTTTGCGGTCGAAATAGTCGGCCGGGCTGGAGATATAACGGTCCACGAAAGCCATCGCGATGGTGAGGGTGAGGGCGTCGCGGTTCCTGAAAGCCATGATTTTTACGTCCTCGCCGGTTTCGGGAAATGCCTGTTTGAACTCGGGGGAGTTCAGGAACCTTTCGGTATCGAGCACGATCGATTCGGATTCGCTGAGGGGGGCGTACCCTGTGCCGACCGACGTGTCGTTCGCGCCCATCACCTTGCGGGCGAAAATATCGGTCAGTTCGGCCGAACCCGGCCTGATTTCGTTCTGGAACCGGACGTGGCGTTCAGGTTCGACGAAGCGCAGGTTTTCCTTCAGCCATTTTTTCGCTGCCGCTTCTGCGATCTCTCCGACCGGGATCGGGATGCCCATGAATCGGTCGCTTGCCCTGTCCCCGAAAATGATTTTCATCGGTTCCAGGATTTTGCCTCCGCCCGGCCGGACGAGGCTCCTGCCTGCAACCAGCAGGCCCTTGTCGATGTTGTGGTGCAGGATGCGACCGGCACGTTCGAGATATTCACGGCAGAGGCTGAGGCAGACCGCCTCCATGACCGAGTCGCAGATCGTGTCGGGATGGCCTTTGCCTTTGCGTTCGATCAGCTCCACCTGCTGCAGCGCTGCGGGGACCGCTCCCGCTTCCTCTACGGTGATGTTCCTTGGAGCGTTCATACCCGTCGATTTCATCTGTTTGCCTGTTCTTGCATAGAGAGCAATGTACGCAGGCGGACGGGGGTCCTGCAATAGATGATTTCCCTCTGAGCATCCCGGATTCCAATAATGGTATATCCGGTTGACCTGTCGATTGGCGGGCCAAGCCGTTCTGTCAGTCAATCCCCATGATGGATGGCCCACATCCATTCGTTCCTGTTCCGGATGGTCCGGTAAAATCTTTTCATATAAGGAACTGAGTCCGCTTCCCGGATGTTCAGGAGGAAAATGCCCTCTGCATTTCACGGGATTTACGATAAATTGATGGCATAGACGGAAAAAGCAGTAAAGACAGGGGTTTCTATGAAAATCGGGATACTGTGCCACCATACCTACGGCGGGAGCGGCGCGATTGCGGCCGAACTGGGCAAGGCACTGGCAGCGAAAGGCCATGTCGTTCATTTTTTCAGCCAGGCGGCACCGTTCCGCCTCAATACCTATTCGCGCAACCTCCACTATCACGAGGTCGAGGTCATACACTACCCGCTCTTCGAATGTCCCCTCTATTCGCTCGCTCTCGCATCGAAGGTGGCTGAGGTGGCGCATTACGAGAAACTTGACGTCGTGCATGCCCATTACGCCATACCCCATGCATTGAGCGCGATGCTTGCCCGGCAGATGCTCGAGGACAAATGTGCCGGAACGAAATGCTTCAGGCTGGTCACCACGCTTCACGGAACCGATATAACCGTGGTCGGTGCGGACAGGGGAATGGCTGATGTCGTCCGCCTTGCCATCAACAAGTCCGACGGAGTGACCTCCGTGTCCGAATACCTCAGGGAAGAGACCATAAGGATGTTCAATCCGTTAAGGGATGTCGCGGTCATACCGAACTTTGTCGATACCTCGTTTTTCCGGCGGTTGCCTGCACCCGATATCCGCGAGCAGCTCGGTCTCGGAAGCGGGAAGATACTGATCCATATTTCGAATTTCAGGCCGGTCAAGTGCATCGGCGATGTCGTCCGGGTCTTTTACGAAGTGAGCCGGAAGATCGATGCCTCGCTCCTGCTGGTCGGCGACGGGCCCGAGCGGAGCGAAGCTGAAACGCTTTCGAGGACGCTCGGCATATCGGAAAAGGTCCGTTTCCTCGGCAAGCTCGACGACATCGTGCCGCTCCTGTCGATTTCCGACCTCATGCTGATGCCGAGCAACGCCGAATCGTTCGGCCTTGCGGCACTGGAAGCGATGGCTTGCGGGGTGCCCGTTATCGCTACCATGGCGGGAGGATTCCCGGAATTCATCGTTTCAGGCGAGCACGGGTTCCTGCTCGAGCCGGGAGATGTCGATGGCATGGCTGCAAGAGCGTATGAGCTGCTTGCCGACCGTGAACAATGGGGCGGGTTTTCGGAAGCATGCGTCCGGCAGGCAAAGCGGTACGAAACCGCCCTGCTTGTCGAACAGTATGAAGCGTTTTATTCCAGGCTGCTCGCGCAAGCCTGAAGAAAGGATGAGTGCCGGACCTCAGTAGCGCTTGGTGGAGAGCAGGACGGTCCGGTACTTTTCGAGGTTTTCGAGCACTTCGGCGGTACCCCTTGCCACGGCAGTGAGGGGGTCTTCGCTGATGTGGACCGCCAGCTTGGTTTCCTCGTTGATCTTCCTGTCGAGCCCCTTGATGAGCGCGCCGCCGCCGGCAAGGAAAAGTCCCCTGTCGAGAATGTCGGCTGAAAGCTCCGGTTTGGTCACCTCGAGGCTTTTCTTGATCGACGTGATGATCTGGCTGATCGGGGTGGCGATGGCCTCGCGTATGGTCGCCGAATTCACCTCACGCTCTTCAGGCAGCGCGGTGACGAGGTTCCTGCCCCTGACCATCATGGTCATCTCTTTTTCGAGCTTGTATGCGCTTGCGATCTTGATTTTGACGTCTTCAGCCGTGCGTTCGCCGATTGCAAGGTTGTAGGCTTTGCGGAAATGGCGCACGATGGCGTTGGTGATGTCGGTGCCTGCTACGCGGAGCGATTCGCCCGATGCGATGCCGCCGAGCGAGATGACGGCGATTTCAGTCGTGCCGCCCCCGATGTCCACGATCATGTTGCCCATCGGCTCCTTGACATCGAGCCCGATGCCGATAGCGGCAGCCATCGGTTCGGTCACCAGGTAGACCTCCTTTGCACCGACATGTTCGGCAGAGTCGCGGACGGCCCTTTTTTCGACCTCGGTGATGCCTGAAGGTATGCCGATGACCATGCGGCGGATTCCGAATGAAAACTGGGTTTTCGTTTTATTGATCAGACCCTTGATCAGTTCCTCGGTTGCTTCGTAGTCCGCGATGACGCCATTGGCGAGCGGTCTGATCGTGGTAATTCCAGGATGGGTCTTTTCGTGCATGAGAAGGGCTTCGTGACCGATTGCCACAACTTTGCCGGTGTTTCTTTCACGTGCTACGATCGACGGTTCATTCAGTACGACGCCTTTGTCACGAATGGAGATCAGTGTGTTGGCTGTTCCGAGATCGATGGCTATATCCCTGAACAGGTTTGCAAAAAAGCTCATGTTGTCACGATTCTTGGTGTGATGTCATAGTGTCTTGGAAAGGAGCGCGTACCGGCTATATTCCAAGGGTTCAACTGAACTGTAAAAGTAGCTAATCGAAGTATTATTACAAATCGTTACCCGTGAAAAGAGTAAATTCCCTGCGGATTTTTCATAAAAAGTTTTCATGAGGGGATCCGGGGGACGAGTTTCGTTAATGATAGCGAATGAGTACATTATTGCGGAACAAAATTCCTCTTTCGAGGGTAACCAAAACTCAAAAAACGTGTTGCAAGTTTACCGTTTCGCCGATGAACGCGAGGCGCTGAAAAAACGTCTTGCCAGAAGCGTCGTCTATGAACCGGGGGTCCAGTCCGCAGTAGACCGGATACTCGACGGAGTTCGTACCGATGGGGACAGCGCCGTGCTGGATTTCACCGAACAGTTCCAGGGTGTTCGACTGGACGACATGAAGGTCCCGGCGGAAACCATAAAGGAGGCCTGGGAGCGGGCTGACCGGGGGTTTATCCGGGTGCTTGAGGAAGCATTTGCGAATATCATGCGCTTCCATGAGCATGAGGCGGAGAAAAGTTTTTTCTATGAAGCGAAGGGCGGGGTCATCCTCGGCCAGCGCGTGACGCCCATGGAGAGGGCGCTGCTCTACGTTCCAGGTGGGAAGGCTTCCTACCCCTCGTCGGTGCTGATGAATGCGGCGCCAGCCAAGGTCGCCGGCGTGAAGGAGATTTACCTTACCAGCCCGTGCGACCCATCGGGAATCGTCAACGCCGATATCCTTGCCGCCGCTGCCGTGGCCGGCATCACTTCGGTTTACAAGCTCGGCGGCGCCCAGGCGATTGCCGCGTTCGCCTACGGCACCCGGACCATCCCGAAAGTAGATATCATCACCGGTCCGGGGAACAAATATGTCGCCCTGGCGAAGAAACAGGTCTTCGGCCACGTTGCCATCGACAGCATCGCAGGGCCTTCCGAGGTGGCCGTCATTGCTGACGAATCCGCCAATCCGGAATTTATCGTCTACGACCTTTTCGCCCAGGCGGAGCATGATCCCGACGCCTCGGCAGTGCTGATAACGACCTCAGATGCACTGGCTGCCGCCGTTCTGAAATGCATCGAAGAACGCCTTCCTGCGATGGACCGCAGGGAGATCATCTCCTCTTCGCTCGGCAGCAATGGTGCGATTGTTCTTGTCAATTCCCTCGAGGAGGCCTGCGAGGTTTCCGATACCATAGCGCCAGAGCATCTCGAGCTGCATGTCGAACATCCCTGGGAGATCCTGCCGCTGCTTCACCATGCCGGTGCGATATTCATGGGCGGTTACTCCTGCGAATCCGTCGGCGATTACTTCGCAGGCCCGAACCATACCCTGCCGACAAACGGTACCGCCCGATTTTTTTCACCGCTTTCGGTGCGCGATTTTGTCAAGCATACGTCGATCATTTCCTATTCGAAGCAGGAACTGAAGTGCTGTGGAGAAAACATCGCATCGTTCGCTGACCGTGAAGGGCTTCAGGCACACGCGGAAGCGGTCCGGTCGAGACTGAAGACCTTATGAATGTTTGCGATTTCGATTACGAACTGCCAGAAGACCGCATAGCAATCTACCCGCCTGCCGAACGGGGCTCGAGCCGCATGCTGGTGCTGCAGAGGCAGACGGGCGAAATCGACCATGACCGCTACTCCAACCTCGCCCACCACCTCCGCCAGGGTGACCTGCTCGTCCTGAACAAGACGAAGGTCGTGCGCGCGAGGCTGTTCGCCAGAAAAGCCACCGGAGCGAAAATCGAACTGATGCTCCTCGAAAAACACCGGGACGAACAGGACCTGGTGCTCTACCGGGGGAAACTGAAAAAAGGCGATACGCTGCTCTCGCATGAGAAGGAGCTCCTGGTCTCTGAAATAGCGGGCGAGGGGATCGCGCGCATAACCCTTTCGGACGGAGGCTGCGTCAGGGAATTTTTCGAAGCCAACGCACAGATGCCGATACCGCCCTACCTGAAACGCGATGCGGAAAAGCTCGACATCGAACGCTACCAGACGGTTTTTGCGGAGCTGCCCGGTTCTGTCGCCGCTCCGACCGCGTCGCTGAACCTGACGCCGGAGCTGCTCGCAGGGCTTTCCCAAAAGGGTGTCGGGACGGCAGGCCTCGTCCTGCACGTCGGCCTTGGCACCTTCCTGCCGGTCCGGGTAGACGATCTGAGCCGGCATGTCATGCACCGCGAATTCTACAGCATCCCTGCCGAAACGATTCGGAAAATACGGGAAGTGAAAGCTTCGGGCGGCAGGATCGTCGCTGTCGGTACGACGGTGACCAGGGCACTCGAACATGCGGGCGCGCAACTTCTCGACGGCTGCCGGAACGAGGCGGTGACGGGGGAGGCCGATATTTTCATCTATCCCGGCTACAACTTCAGGATTGTCGATACCCTGCTCACCAATTTTCACGCTCCCCGTTCGACCGTGCTGCTGCTGGCCGCGGCGTTTGCCGGGCCCGAAAACCTCCGGAACGCATACAAAGCCGCCCTTAGCAGGGATTACCGCTTCCTGAGCTACGGGGACAGCATGCTCATTATCTGAGCCCTCTTCTTTATCCCTGCCGCCGGAAAGGCGACTGAACACAGGTCGCGGTCCGTCGCTTTTTTCAGGGGCGGAATGTTATATGACACTCCTGCATGAAAAGAATATGTGCAAACCTGTGGCTGGTTAAATTATTTCGGAAGCAGGGTCGGCTTCCGGCGGGTGAGGTTTTGGTTTTAAAAAACCGGCATGATATTTTAAATGTTCCTGTTTTCGCCTTGCGGCGTTTCTTCCCTGCCGCTTTTCAGTTTTGGCCTTTAATTTCATCTCAAACATAAACCATATACAATTCCGGGAGATTTGTTTTATGAGTCTTTTAGAGCAATATCGCGCTCATACCGAAGAACGGGCGAAGCTTGGCATTCCGCCCCTGCCGCTCAGCGCCGAACAGGCCCGCGAGCTTAACGGGCTGCTCCGGCAGGAGCCTGTCGAGGAAAAAGAATACCTGCTCGAACTGTTCCGCGAGCATGTCAGCCCAGGTGTCGATGACGCCGCGTTCGAAAAGGCCGCGTTCCTCGACGGCATTGTCCAGGGCGACATCTCATGCAGCGCCATAGATGCGGTCGAAGCGGTGAGGATTCTCGGAACCATGCTCGGCGGTTACAACGTCAAGCCCCTTGTCGATGCCCTGGGGCACAAGAGCGAAGCGGTTGCGGCAGAAGCAGCAGCAATGCTGAAGAAGACCCTGCTTGTCTATGATATGTTCGACGCGGTCGTCGAACTCGGGAAAACCAACCGCTTTGCCGCAGACGTGCTGAAATCCTGGGCGGATGCCGAATGGTTCCTGACCAGGCCGGCGCTTCCGGAAAAAATGAGCCTGACGGTATTCAAGGTTTCCGGTGAAACCAATACCGACGACCTTTCTCCGGCAAGTGAAGCGTTCACCCGCAGCGATATCCCGCTCCATGCCCGCTGCATGCTTGGCGCGAAAATGAACGATCCGATCGGCACCATTGCGAAGCTGAAGGAAAAAGGGCATCCGCTTGCCTATGTCGGCGACGTCGTCGGCACCGGATCGAGCAGGAAATCGGGCATCAACTCCATTCAGTGGCACCTCGGCAACGATATTCCAGCCGTGCCGAACAAGCGGACCGGCGGTGTTGTCATCGGCGGCATCGTGGCTCCCATATTTTTCAATACCGCAGAGGATTCGGGCGCATTGCCCATCCAGGCCGACGTTACCTCGATGGAAATGGGCGACGTCATCGACCTCTACCCTTACGAGGGCAAAATCGAAAAGGACGGCGAAGTTATTTCGCGCTTCAGCATGACCCCGAATACCCTTTCTGACGAAGTGAGGGCCGGAGGCCGCATTCCGCTCATCATCGGAAGGAACCTCACCAAAAAAGCGAGAATCGCCCTGGGTCTCGGAGAGGATGCAATTTTCCAGCGTCCCGACCAGCCTGCCGATACCGGCAAGGGTTACACGCTCGCCCAGAAAATCATCGGCAAGGCTTGCGGACTGCCGGGCGTAAGGCCGGGCATGTATGTCGAGCCGGCAACCCTGACGGTCGGCTCCCAGGACACCACTGGCGCCATGACCCGCGACGAGATCAAGGAACTCGCGGCGGTCTCGTTCAGCGCCGACCTCTTCATGCAGAGCTTCTGCCATACCTCGGCCTATCCGAAACCGTCCGACATCAAGCTCCATCGCAGCCTGCCGTACTTCCTCATGAGCAGGGGTGGCGTATCGCTCAGGCCGGGCGACGGCGTCATCCATACCTGGCTGAACCGCATGGTGCTTCCCGATACGCTCGGCACCGGCGGCGATTCCCATACCCGCTTCCCGATCGGCATCTCGTTCCCCGGTGGTTCGGGCCTCGTGGCATTTGCCGGCGTTACCGGCACAATGCCGCTGAACGTCCCTGAATCGGTGCTGGTTCGCTTCACCGGCAAGCTCCAGAAAGGCATCACGCTTCGCGACCTGGTCAACGCCATCCCTTACGTCGCCATGAAGCAGGGCCTCCTGACGGTCGAGAAAAAGGGAAAGAAAAACGTTTTTGCCGGAAGGATCCTCGAAATCGAGGGGCTTCCCGATATCAAGGTCGAGCAGGCATACGAGCTCAGCGACGCTTCGGCGGAACGGAGCGCTGCGGCCTGTACGGTACGCCTGAACAGGGAGCCGGTGATCGAATACCTCAAATCCAACATTGTGCTGCTCGAACAGCTCGTCGAGGAAGGGTACGGCGATCCCGACACCATCAGAAGGCGTATCGGAAAGATGAAGGAGTGGCTTGCCGACCCGGTGCTTCTCGAACCTGATGCCGATGCGGAATATGCGGCGGTCATCGAGATCGATATGAACACGATCACCGAACCGATCCTTGCATGCCCGAACGATCCTGACGATGTCATGATGCTCAGCGAAGTGCTGCACGACTCCAAACGTCCGAAAGTCATCAACGAGGTGTTCGTCGGCAGCTGCATGACCAATATCGGCCATTTCCGCGCTCTCGGCGAGATACTGAGGGACAAGGGTGTCGCTTCGGCCAAGCTGTGGATCGTGCCGCCGACAAAGATGGATTCGAGAAGGCTGATGGAAGAAGGTTACTTCTCGGTCTTCGGTGCTGCGGGAGCCCGTATCGAAAGCCCCGGCTGTTCGCTCTGCATGGGCAACCAGGCAAGGGTGGCCGACAAATCGGTCGTCTTTTCGACCAGTACGCGCAACTTCGACAACCGCATGGGCAACGATACGCTTGTCTACCTCGGTTCCGCGGAGCTCGCGGCGGTCTGTGCGCTGCTCGGGCACCTGCCCAACAGGGACGAGTACATGGAGATCGTTTCGAAGCTCCTGGTTGCCGGAAAAGAGGAGAAGGTTTACCAGTACCTGAACTTCAATGAGCTCAAGAAGCCCGAGCTGGAGCTGCTGATGGATTAAAAAAATATTTTTTACACCGAGTTATTGGCGAGGTACGGAAATATTTTGCATATTCATTTCATACAGTTGGGTTTTTGAAAACTCGCTGTTTTTTTATAATATTCGAGAGCTGATGAAGCTGTCAATTATCAAACAACAAAACATCAATCGAGCAATGAAAAAACTTTTCGTTTTCCTGTTCCTCTTGAGCTCAGTTTCTTTCGTAGGCTGCGCTAAGAAAACCGAAGCACCTGCACCTGAAGCACCTGCAGCACCTGCAGCAGAAGCTCCGGCACCTGCAGCACCTGCAGCAGAAGCACCTGCAGCACCTGCAGCAGAAGCTCCGGCACCTGCAGCACCTGCAGCAGAAGCTCCGGCACCTGCAGCACCTGCAAAATAAGTTTCCGTTAACACGGTTTCTTATAAAAGAGACGGGACAAAAGTCCTGTCTCTTTTTTTTTGCCCCGAAGATCATTGCCAGATGGCATTCAGAGCCCTGCCAGCCTGCGTCAGCAATGTCAGTGTGATCCGGACTTTCCTGCTCCGTGCTCACAACCCGTTTTTCCCTCCTGAATGAAATAACCGGTCCCTGCAGCCGGGGTTTATTCTCCAGAAGCAATGATGGCGCCGGTTTTCATGGATGAAAGGGCGTTGCCCTTTTCTGAATATCGCTGTCCGCAAAAAAGAACTTCCCATGCTTGCCGGCATCTGTCCGGCTTCAGGAATTGTTTCAAGCCTGACCTGCGATGGTGCGGCAATCTGCTTTCATCTTCCATGCAACGGGACATCTTTTCGTTAAAGCGAACATGGTGCGAGAGCGGTAACGCGGAAGCTGTCGGGGTTCGTGCGTTTTCGTGCCGATGGTCCCACCATATGGCTGAAATGATGAACACCCTGGAAAGGATGCCGGAAACCGGTTGGTCCGTACAAATGAAAGTATGGAGCTGTTTTTTTTGTCTGAAGTCGGTTTATCTTCAAGGAATCAGCCGTTCTTGCCGTGAACATGGCGAGCGGCGCTCCCGAACATTGCTTCGTATGGCTCTTCCGGACTGTGGGTTATCCGCAGGGGACTGCACAGTCAGCCAGCTTTAGATAATTCCACGTCATCCGTCGTCAGCAGGCTCATTTGTTTACGGTAATAGGAGAAGGTTTCATCCTGCTTCAACACCCCGATCAGCTTGCCGTCGGATGACGAGACCACCGGCAGATAGGTGTAATCAGTGATCTCGAATATCTTCAGGGCCTCGTCGAGTTTCGACGTATCATAGAGGGCGGTGATGTTTTTCTTTACAATATCTTCGGCGGTAATGCCGGTAAATATTCTTTCTTTCAGAAGCGTATTCATTTCTTCAAGGCCGATTATGCCGACCAGAACACCATCGCTCGCAGTGATGAAAAAAACGGATTCGAGGGTGTTGTGAAATGTTTCAATTATTGTTTCAGCCTTGGTCGTGCTGGTAAATTGAATACAATTTTTTCGCATGATATCCGTGATGCTTATGTTTCCGGCAATCGTCAGCGTGATGCCGAACCCGACTTTTATGCCCTCTTTTTCCAGGACATAGGTTTCCATCGTGTATGGGCAGGCAATTCTTGCAACCAGTGAGGACGTGACGGCAGCGAACATGATCGGGAGCACGATCTCGTACTGGCCGGTAACTTCAAACAGGATAAGGATCACGGTCAGCGGGGCCCTCATGATTCCCGCCGTGAGGGCACCCATTCCCACAAGGGCATACGCTCCCGAAGCAGCTGTCATTTTCGGAAAGAAGCCGTGGACCAGGTTGCCGAACATGCCGCCGAGCATCGCGCCCATTTTCATCGAAGGGGCGAACATGCCTCCGGCCCCGCCCGAACCGACGGTAAAGGCTGCAACGACCGGTTTCAGGAAATAAACCCCGAGCATGGTCCCCCAGCTCTCTTTACCGAGGATTGCCTTGTTGATCGCCTCATAGCTGAACCCGTAGAGTTCGGGCACCCACATGCTGACCAGGCCGCAGAGCAGTCCGCCGAGGGCAGGCATCGCCCATGCGGGTATGGAGAACCGTTTTTCAGCTTTTTTCAGCAACTCTTCGATGAAATAGAACGTCCTGATGAACAGCACGGCTGAAAGGCCGGCGAGAATGCCGAGCAGGAAGTAAAAAACCAGTTCGGTGTCCGATACCAGGCTGTATTCATGAACCTGAAAGGTGGGGAAGTTGCCGAGGAAGCTTCTCGACAGGACGGTGCCGACAACGGCGGCGACAACAATGGGGCTGAAGGTTTTGACGCTGAAATCCCCGAGGATCACCTCTACGGCAAACATCACGCCCCCGATGGGCGCGTTGAACACGGCCGAAAGTCCAGCGGCCGCTCCGCAGCCGAGCAGCGTCCTGGTCCTGCCGGGAGAAAATTTGAGAAGCTGCGCTACTGCCGATCCTATCGATGCACCGACCTGGGCGATAGGCGCTTCTCTTCCGCCGCCGCCGCCGGTACTGATGCTGATGACCGATGTGACGGTTTTATGAAACCAGTTTTTCATGGGGATTTTCCCTTCTTTGCGGGCCACCGACTTGATCAGGGAGGCAAGGCCATGTTCCGGCCGGGCCTTGACGACGAACGCGTTGTACAGGCCCACCAGAAGACCCCCGAGAGCAGGGAACAGCGGAAGCAGGGGAAGGAGGTGATGGTATTTCCTGGAGAGCCGCCCTGACGTGGCGATGCCGTCGAACAGGAAGGAGCTGATCAGCCTGATCGCCTCATGAAAAATCACGGCGAGATAACCTGTCACCAGTCCGACGAAAACGGCGACGAGGAGAAAGGGGAAATCCTGGTTGAGATTGAGCTGGGCGAGGAATGTTGCCCAGTTCAGTTTGACGAACTCCTGCGAGCTTCCCTTGTAAGCCCTGGTTTTCCGGAGCAGCAGATGAAACCAGACGTTGACGACGTGCCTCAACCGGTTGAGGTCTTCGGGAAATTTCATGTGTTATGAAAAATTGGCAATGACTTGAACAGCCTTCCGGGAAGGACAGCAATGTTCGGAAACCCTTCAGGGAAACTTGGGTTATTCTTTCAATATAATGGCCTTTGCCCTGTTTGTTTGCATGTTAAGTCCGTCAATCATCAGGAATCATTGTTTTTGTATACGCAAACAACGCGCTATCTGTTCCTCCAGAGCCCGTCAGGCATTGACTTTTCGGTGGGATGTGTGGATTGAGGGAAGATGCTGAAGGGTATTCGGGGTTAATGAATGTCGATAGGGCACCTCTATTTATTTGTTTCGAAACCCTATTGCTGTGTTGGGCGGTGCTTGAAATCCTCATGTACTTTCTGTACACTCCGGTTTCTCCGCTCCGTCCGCCTTGCACTCGTGCTTCTCACGACAATAAATAGAGGTGCCCGATACGGTATTCATTACCTCGCCACTACTACGGAAATTTTCACTCGATATCAGTATATTAACTTTGTTGTCATCATTGCCATAACGGGAATTCGCTCGCCGGACGGTTGCTTGAAGAATTTCCGATTGTGCAAATGAGTTATGCAACTACCCCCAAACTACGAACAAGCAAACAGTATATGTAAGACGTTGCCAGAGTCACTGTCAATGAATGCGTTTGGTATTTTTCGTGAGTACAATCAGATATCCTTATAGCTCTAATCGGAGTTGAGCGGAATGATAGCTGATAGCGAAAGTGTTTACTATTGTGTACAGTAAAAAGGGATGATAATGTCAGCAATGGAATTGAAGGTTGGTTTAGGGGGTAAGAAGAATAATTGGCATAATTAATAATGAACATTTAATCTCTTATGAAGTCTTTCTCTCATATTTATGTCATGTTTTTATAGTTTACTCAAACGAAAGTCAGCAATCAAAGATTTCTGGAAATTGATGGGCCTGAAATTCAACCATTTTATAAGTCAGTGGCGAGGATTTGATTAAAGGGCGTTAGTGTAATTAAAATAATCATTTAGGGTTGAAAAAATTAAATCCGTCAAGAGATATAAGGGTGAATTGCCTACCATAAATGAAGGGGGGCGATTTTTATTGAAAAAAATATTTACATTGTTCATGTGATTCGATTGACTGATTAATCTAACTACAACGCTTATGCCGACAATTGTTGAATTACAGGCTCAGATGGCTGCACTGCAGCAGCAGATCGAAGAGAAGCAGGCTGAAGGAAGAAAGCAGGCTCTTGCGGAGGTAATTGCCAAGATGGATGAGTTTGGTATTACCACAGCGGATATCGATGCCGCAAAAGCTAAATCAAAAGGGAAAAAATTGGTAATAGCAGCTGCTAAAGAAAAAGTCATTAAATACCGGATGGGTGAAAATACCTGGAGCGGCGGCAAAGGGCCGAAACCGAAATGGGTAAAAGAATTACTTGAGCAGGGTAAAAAGCTTGAAGATTATCTGGTGGACAAGATTAAACACAAAGCCACAGAAAATAAAGCCCCTGAACCTAAAGCTCCTGAAAATAAACCGGAGTCATTGTTTTAATAAAAGAGGCCACGATTTAAGTGGCCTTTATTATTACAAAAAAATAAATAGAGATTTTGCCAAATTCTTCAAAGGTAAAATTGAAAGACTATTATAGTCCATAATTTAATTAATATGGAGAAGATTTATTGTCCCATTTTTTTGCAAGATAACTATTATAGCTAATACAAGATCGGGATTAATAATACAGGAGAGAGTTGTGTGGTTTTGAATAACTCAATCTAATAAGTTGTGAAATAAGACTGGTAAGCAAAAATGTAATGCAAATTTAAATATGAAAAAAATATTATTATTTGTTGGTGGATTTATTACTGGGATTATTGTTACTGTTTTAGTGGCATTATCCTTTAGTGTTGATAATCAACCTGATAATGATTTATCTGGACTAACAATATTTTCTGAAAGAGGGGAGTGTATAAAAACTGGAAACGAAATAAAGGTTTTTCAAGTTTTAAAACCAAATATGGCATTGGCAAACACCGGAGACTTTTCTGATGGTATAGTAGTTTTGCTTGTTAATTATGATGGTAAATATTATTATGATGATGAAAAAATAAAAATTCCTGGAGATAAATGTGCAAGACAAAGAGGGATATATCAATACACTACTAAAAACAACCAAGAAAAGACTGTTCCTGTAATTGTTATTGAATAATAAAATTTGATAATAAAGGCAAATATAATAATATATGAGAATCCGCTGTTCTACCGCAATCGAGTTAAAAAAAATAGAAGGACAGTAAGAGAACAAATCGAGAAAAAAGATTTATTTTGAATATTTTATCCCTCTATTGCAATTCAACACTTTCCTGATTTAAAACTGATTTAAGAACTAATCAGACAATTGGAGGCACGGAATAGCTCGTCGATAAAAAATAACCTCCGCGAAATTAGGACGAGTTCCGCACGTTTCAATCACCTCAGCAGTTAGCTATATGTTTTGTCTCAGCAGGAAATGGAGGACCTTATTTACCGGGTGGGTAGGCGTAATAAGCATTCGTTCCGATTTTATCATTCTGAAGCCGAAGCCGTCAGCCGAAGAATCCCGTGCCACATGCAAGGAAAAACTGGATCCTCCACTCCGCCATGCTTCGTTCAGAATGACACCTCTTTTTCACAAAAAATGCCTTGCCCTTGTTATATTCTGCCTATTTATGTCATGCTGTTTTTTCTGTCATTCTGAACGAAGTGAAGAATCCACTCTAATTAAAATGAGCTCAAAAAATGTATGATTACTATGTCTACATACTTGCGAGCAAAAAGCATGGGACGATTTACACAGGAATAACGAACAATCTTGAACGTCGTGTCTTTGAACACAAAGAGAAGCTTGTTGACGGTTTTACAAAGAAGTATGGTGTTGACAAGCTTGTTTATTTTGAATGTTGTCCGGATGTTAAAGATGCAATTGCCAGGGAGAAGCAAATCAAAGGCTGGAAAAGGGAAAAGAAAATAGCTTTAATTGAGTCATCGAATCCAAACTGGGAAGATTTGAGAGAAAAGTTGTCATTGTGAGTTTTACTTCTATGGGTTAATCTTTTCATTCTCTCTTTTCCTGTCATTCTGAACGAAGTGAAGAATCCAGAAAGGGGATGGTCCGGCAATGGATGCTGCATATTATTTCATTACGTTCAGCATGACGGAACTGGTTGACAGGTAGAGTTCCCCTAATCCGGTAGTGACTCGTACGGTCCATGAACAAAAGAACTGTTAATTCCGGGTAGTGAATTCACAACGACAGTACTTGATCCAGGAAAGACCGATACCGTCGGCCGTTGAATCCGGAAGTATTCAAAAAAAGAAATAACCTGGATTCTTCATTTCGCTCCGCTTCATTCAGAATGACACCTCTCTTTCGAAACAAACGCATTGCCCTTGTCATTCTGTCTTTTCAAGTCATGATGTCTATTCCTGTCATTCTGAACGAAGTGAAGAATCCAGAGCCACATGAATGGTAAAAAAATGGATCCTTCACTCCACTATGCTTCGTTCAGGATGACACCGATGTTTCAGAACAAACTCCCCTGCTCTTGACATGTTGTCTTCTCCTGTCATTCTCACTTTTTCCTGTCATTCTGAACGAAGTGAAGAATCCAGAAAGGGGGAGGTATGGAAATGGATGCGTCACCTTATTTCATGGTGTTCACCATGACGGAACGGGACGTCAGAATGAAAGGCCTGCCGAATGGATTTCCTGGGGGGTATTGTTGCCGGAAAAACAAATAGTAAGAGATGTTGCACTGGAACGGGCCAAAAAAAAAGACACATTCCGGATGAAATGTGTCTTTTCTGATGACTGTCAATTAGAGCTGAGGAGCTAGGACTCGAACCTAGAATTGCCTGATCCAGAATCAGGAGCCTTACCAATTTGGCCACTCCTCAATAACAGAATGAGAATTTAGCAAAAAAATCTTATTTCCAATCCTTTTTCCCCATTTTTTTAAAAATCAACCGGTGGAACAAGACGGGTCATGAATGCCATGGGCTCCGACTATGCTTCACTGGAGTGAGCAGCCTGGTGAATTTGCTGACCGGGTTGAGATCCTGATTGCAGGTTACCTTCCGGAGCGGACAGGACGGCCATAAAACAAAAAAGACTTACGGGAATATCCTCGTAAGTCGTTCTGTTGTATCGTGCACCCGAGAGGAGTCGAACCTCTAACCGTCTGATCCGTAGTCAGTTCATCTGCAGTATTCATCCGAAACAGCTTGTTCGAAGAAGTCTCATTAAGTAATTAATTTTTAGTTACTTAACATTCTTTGTTGTATTTGCATGTATTAAAACGTATTATTGAATAGAGTTTTCAAAGCACCCTCCAAAGCACCCTCAGAAAATCAGTTTCTCCTTATGAGAGAATCCTAAAATTGGTAGTCATGGGAAGAACCGTTCATAACAATCTTACTGATCTCAAGGTGAAAAGAGTTTCCTGCCCTTCTGAAATCAAGTCTATTGATCTTCGTGATGGTGATGGCTTGATTTTAAGAGTAAGTGGTTCGGGCAGTAAAAACTGGAGGTACGAGTATCGTAACGGGAATGAGAAAAAAGTACTTCCTTTTGGCGCCTACCCAAATATTTCACTTAAGCAGGCTCGGGATTTGTGTCAAGAAGCCAGGAATCTGAGAAAAAACGGCATTGATCCAGTTGAACATGCCCGTCAAGCTCTTTTGATTGCAGAACAAGAACAATTACAACGAGCTGCAAAGCTCGATGAGGAACGCGCGGAACCTCTGTTTGAGAAGCTTGCAGAGGAATATCTGTTGACTCTTGAAGGATCCGCTTCACACTATAATGTCAAGTGTGCTCTTTATAAAGATGCCGTTCCGAGATGGAAGAACAGAAAAGCCAAGAGTATCACACGTCGTGAGTGCGTAATTTTACTCGATGAGGTTAAAGCAAGGGCTCCTGTTCAGGCCAACAGGTTGTATTCATTTTTACAAACGTTATTTAAGGTTGGAATCCGACGTGGGTTGGTTGATAATAATCCCATGGCTGATGTTGCCAAACCAGCGCCAAAAGCCGATCAAAGAGATAATTCCGGAAAGGCATTGAGTTATGACGAGATTCGGCTGCTCTTCAAAAATTTGGGTAGCAATCCTTTCGATGATGTTATCAGATTGATGCTATGGACAGGCGCCCGTCCGAAAGAAATACTTGGAATGAAATGGCGGCAAATCCAGGACGACATATGGACTCTTGGTGCCGGTGAACATAAGGCCGGTCATCGATGTGCCAGAGTAATTTCACGGCCGTTGATAAAACCGGCTGTAGAGATCATTAAAAAATACAGCGGTTGTCATGAGGAACTTGTTTTTCCTGGTCGGAAACGTGTCGCAATGAACACGAGCAGCCTTAACCAATTTATCACAAGAAAGCGTAATCATTATAATATTGAGGGGTTTACTGCTCATCATATTCGTCATACGATGAGTACAAAAATGCGTGAAATTGGCATCCGCCCTGATCTTGTAGAAAGGATTCTGGGTCACATTGTCGATGTAGGTGTAATCGGCGTTTATTCAAGCTACAACTGGTTGCCTGAAATGAGAGTTGAGTTGGAGAAATGGATGCAATGGATTGATGACTTGATAGAAAAAAAATAATCGATTTTGAAAAATATACCGTTTGTATGAATACTCATTGATTGTACTGTGAAGAAATAATAAAGCTTCTGAAGTACTCAGCTTTTGACAGGGAGACATTTATAAGATTAAATCCACTGTCTTTATAGAGTTTCTGATGCTTTTATTTTCTGGAACAGACGAGGAGCATTCAATGTACGACGATTGTAAAATCAAAAAAGTTATTCTTACCTCTCTTTTACTGAGTAAAACACCGCTCAGTTCAGTAGACAGAAAAAAACTCAGCGAGGAGCTTGGTTTTGCCAGGAACTCCAGTTATGTCCTTCAGCGCCAAGGCAAACTTCCACCCCCAATCACGCCCCCAATCGGACCAAAATTTTGGCATCGTTTCGAGGTTGATGCCATTTTGCTGGCAATGTCTGATCCGGAGATTAGGCCAGAAGAGATGGCGGCAACTATCCTTTCTTCCAGAAAGCAGCTTCCCGACCTGATCCGTCAAGCACAAAGCTTTCAAATCTTGAGTGACAGAAGAGGTGAAACAAATCACAAAGGACACAAAGTATGAAAAGTGTGAATCTCTGTGATGGAACGATGGGTATTATTGATGCAGTAAAATCGGAGTTCCAAAAGACGCCGGTAAGTATATACCGTGTGCTAAGAGTTGAATCTGCGAATGATACTATGCAGCGAGCCGCTACTCTTCCAGTACCAAAAATGCTGTTTTCGGAGTTTTGGCACGAACATGAGGTATGTTTCCTTTTTGCCGATACCGGATTGGGGAAGTCCCTTCTGGCGGTACAGATTGCCGATGCTATTACCCGAGGTCAGTCAGTACTGGGATTCAAAACAGAATCACAACCCCAGCCGGTTCTGTATCTGGACTTCGAGCTGAGCGAGAAACAGTTTCAGAACCGCTATTCCGATAATTACCAGAAAAACTATCGTTTCAGTCCGCTCTTTTATCGGTCGGAGTTCGATCGGAACAAAATCGTAACCGAAAATGGAGAAATCGAGGAAGCTCTTCGGTCAGACATTGAAAGAGCTGTTGTCGAATATGGGGTTCGTGTCATCATCATAGATAACCTTACTTGGTTAAGGACACAAACTGAGACTGCCAGCGATGCACTGCCCCTCATGAAATACCTGAAAACCCTGCAGCGGCAATATTCCCTCTCAATCCTGATTCTTGGCCATACCCCGAAGATTTCCGAAACCCGGCCAATATCGGTAAACGACCTCTCGGGTTCAAAGATGTTGATGAACTTTGTCGATTCAGCCTTTGCGATTGGCCGGAGTCATAAAGACGGAAGTGCCCGTTACCTTAAGCAGATCAAAGTCCGGGCATGTGAAGCGATCTATCATACACAGAACGTAGTGGCGGTAAAGATCGTAAAGGATGGAAACTTTACCGGTTTTCATGTGATGGGTTACGGGCCCGAGTCCGAACACCTTAGACCGTTAAAAGAGATTGAGGAGGAAATCAATCTACAGAAGGTGGTTGAACTGAAACAAGCAAATCCAGCCATATCAAACCGTGAGATTGAAAGAATGACCGGAATTGGCCGCAACCGGGTAGCCAAGATCGTTAAAAGCCTTGATCCTGTACATTCTGAATTACTACTTGATAAAGATGATGAACCGTTTTGAGTGGCACGCTGTGCCAACCCGTGCCAGGCATTTAATTAGATATGTCAAGGCTTTAGCAACTTTTGTCATGGCACAGCCGTTTGTGTGCCAGTGTTCCCCGCTCTGTTGGCACAGCGTGGCACAGTCGGAACCGTGCCATGCCAAAAACCTGAAAATACTTGTCTGGCTTGATTCTGAGCGTGGCACGATATGTCACAGTGTGCCAGCAAAAGATTATAAGTTGATGTTCTGATGGAGAGGTTTCGATTTGAACTGGAACAAGGCAGTAGGAAATATCAATGCCCGGCATGTAGGAAGCACCGGTTTGTCAGGTATGTTGACACGGAGAACGGAGAGCATATCGCTGACGAGGTTGGGCGGTGTGACCGTGAAGACTCTTGCGGATACCATCTAAAACCGGGTGACTATTTCCGGCAACAGGGTAAACGTTCATCTCCAATAGGCAATCAATCGATGAAAAAACAATCAATGGTTGAGCAAGAGCTATCTCTTATTGAACCAAAAATCCTTGATGCAAGCATGGCCCGTCATGACAGGAACTATTTCTGCCGGTGGTTGTGCACGATATTCGGTGAAAGCAGAGCTTTCCAGCTCACCAATCGTTTCTGGATAGGTACCTCAAAGCATTGGATGGGTGCCTGTGTGTTCTGGCAGATCGATGAATCATGGAACATAAGAGGAGGCAAGATTATGCTGTATGATACCATGACGGGCAAAAGGGTTAAGCATCCCTTTTGCCATATCCAATGGGTTCACAGCGTGCTGAATATACCCAATTACAACCTCCAGCAGTGCCTGTTCGGTGAGCATCAACTTTCATCGGATGATAATATGCCAATAGCCATTGTCGAAAGTGAGAAAACAGCAATCGTTGCATCCGGTTTCATGCCAGAATTCATCTGGCTTGCCACAGCCGGGAAAGGCAATCTCAGTATAGAGAAACTCACTCCCGTGCAGGGAAGAAAAGTCGTATTGTTCCCCGACCTTGGTGCATTTGATAAATGGCAAACGGTAGTCAATGGTTTTGCATGGATACGGGTATCTGATATTCTGGAGCGATATGCAACAGAAGAAAACCGGAAAGCCGGACTTGACCTTGCGGATTACTTATTGTTGGAGCACTCCGGGTCTTTGGCTTCCTGAAGTATTGAAATACCATTTTACCCGTCGTTATATAACGTTTTTTGTTGTATACAATACCTGTAAAGCCTTATAAATATTGAATAATAGCTGTCACCAACCCCTATGAGCAGGAAAAGACTTCAAACACTAGGAGATATCAGAAGATATCTGGCGGCTCTGCTGAACAGATATGAGGCCGGAGAGATCGATGAGGTGCATTTGAAAGCATGCGCGTACGTCTCAAACATCCTGACCAGCACGATCAAGGATGCTGAGTTGGAAGACAGAGTTCAAAAACTTGAGGAGCTGCTGGAAAAAAAGAACCATGGGCCAATTAGAAAAGCCTGTTAGCAGATTGAGGTTTACGGAATATTGATGCTGTGAATATTTGAACTTGTATCGCCTGAAACTATCAAGGACAAAACAAAAAAGTGAGATGAATACAATTGCAAGGCGGGTCTGGGAATTGGAACAGTCAGTGATATCAAAAACTGTTACAGCAAGATCGTATGATTACCGCCAGGCATCGGATGAAGCATGGGTCCGGTTCTGCCGTGAGCTGAATGCCACTATGGACGAACTGCTCAGCTACATTGATGCAGAGGAGGATCCGGAATTTCTTGCGATGAATGAGCGGATTGTCACTGAGATGATGAAGAAGCCGAGAGAATTTAGATACAATTAACGATATGGAGGATAGCAATATGCGTATAGAAGACAGAATCAGGAAACTTGAAGAGTGCATTTGTCCGGCTCCCATCGTGCCGGTCCATGTTATGATTGTCATGCCGGGTTGCCGAAAGGGCGGTGAGAAAGTGTACCGGGAGGATCAGTTTCCGGCAGGAAGTGATGTACCAATACCTGGAACCATTTTTTCAATCCCAGAACTTGTTTCGGAATACAAGGATGCGAATGGGTGTGTTGTACAGCGATGCTTTTTATGTTCGGTATAATACCGATTATATCGTGATAATATTGATATGGATTGTGGGCGCAGCGGGATTCGAACCCGCACATACCGAAGTATAGCCGCTTATTAAGCCCCCCAAAAGCTTTGAGGCTTAGGCAAGCGACTGTGTCTACCAATTCCACCACGCACCCTTTTTCAAACATACTTGAATAAGATAAACAATTAACACCTTTGAATATGTGTTGTCTCAATATGTCATTCTGTTGTTCCCAAATCCTAACTCTATATTGATTAATATGTTCTGAATATTCCGTACTTTTACCTGTTTGTGGACCACCATTACCGGGATCAATCGATTTATTAGGTAAAGCAAGAACGAACTGCTTTACATGCCTAAATCTCGTTTGAGAACAAATTCTCAACCCAATAATGGATATCACAGCATGAACAAAACCGAAGCTCAAACTCGTTCCGAGCTTATTGACCAACTACTGGATCTATCCGGCTGGAATGTCAAAGACCCTTTGCAGGTTGTTGAAGAGTTTGACATTCTGACATCACTTCCAGAAAGAGTTTCGGAGCCTCGAACGCCATATGAAGGTCATCAGTTCAGCGACTATGTACTGCTCGGCAAAAACGGTAAGCCGCTTGCCGTGGTCGAGGCCAAGAAAACCAGCAAAGATGCCGCACTTGGCCGTGAACAGGCGAAGCAGTATTGCCAGAATATCCAGAAACAATACGGCGGCGAACTTCCTTTCTGTTTTTACACGAACGGTCTCGAAACCTATTTCTGGGATTTGGACAACTACCCGCCTCGTAAGGTTATCGGTTTTCCGACACGGGATGACCTCGAACGTTTTCAATATATCCGCCGCAACCGTAAACCCCTGACACAGGAACTTATCAACACTACCATTGCCGGTCGAGACTACCAGCTACGTGCCATTCGTGCTGTTTTGGAGGGTATCGAACTTAAGAAACGGGATTTTCTATTGGTCATGGCTACTGGCACCGGAAAAACGCGCACGTGCATTGCCATGGTGGATGCACTGATGCGTGCAGGTCATGTCGAAAAAGTCCTCTTTCTTGTTGACAGGATTGCTTTGAGGGAGCAAGCGCTTTCAGCATTCAAGGAGCATTTGCCAAATGAACCGCGTTGGCCAAATTTAGCTGAAAAGCTTATCGCGAAGGATCGTCGTATATATATTTCTACCTACCCCTCGATGCTGAACATCATCAGGGATGAATTGCAGCGTCTTTCACCACATTTTTTTGATTTGATTGTTGTCGATGAAAGCCATCGCTCCATTTACAATACATACAAAGAAGTACTCGATTATTTTAAGACCATTACACTTGGTCTTACTGCTACGCCCACAGACATCATTGACCACAACACATTCCAGCTCTTTCACTGTGAGGATGGCCTCCCCACTTTTGCATATACCTTCGAAGAGGCAGTCAACAACGTGCCACCCTATCTGTGCAGTTTTCAGGTGATGAAAATTCAGACCCGTTTCCAGATAGAGGGTATCAGTAAGCGCACAATTTCGCTTGAAGATCAGAAAAAGCTAATTCTGGAAGGCAAGGAGATCGAGGAGATCAATTTCGAGGGATCGCAACTCGAAAAGCAGGTAATAAACAGGGGAACCAATACTTTGATCGTCCGGGAATTCATGGAGGAATGCATCAAAGACCAGAACGGAGTACTTCCTGGTAAGACTATCTTTTTCTGTTCTACAAAAGCTCATGCCCGGCGTATTGAAGAGATCTTCGACAAGCTCTTTCCGCAGTATAAGGGTGAACTGGCCAAAGTGCTGATTTCAGATGACCCCCGTGTTTACGGCAAGGGCGGCCTGCTTGATCAGTTCAGCAATAATGATATGCCTCGTATCGCCATCAGCGTCGATATGCTTGATACCGGCATTGACATTCGTGAAATCGTCAATCTCGTTTTTGCGAAGCCGGTCTATTCTTACACCAAGTTTTGGCAGATGATAGGGCGTGGGACCCGTCTGCTGGAGACCATGAAATCTAAACCTTGGTGTACCGAAAAGGAAGTTTTTTTGATCCTCGACTGCTGGGACAATTTCGAATATTTCAAACTGCAGCCCAAGGGCAAGGAACTCAAGCCTCAACTGCCCTTGCCGATAAGACTGGTCGGATTGAGACTCGACAAGATTGAAAAGGCCATCAATAAAGAAAAGAGGCAAATTGCCGAACGAGAAGTCGAGAAACTTCGTCAGCAGATCGGCCAGCTTCCGAAAAGCTCCGTTATCATCAAGGATGCTACCGCTGTAATTGCCCTGATAGAAGAAAATAATTTCTGGATCACCCTGAATCCCCAGCGTATGGAATTCCTGCGCACCGAAATCAAACCGCTGTTCCGCACTGTTTCAGAAGTAGATTACAAGGCTATGCGCTTTGAACTTGATTTACTTGATTACTCGCTTGCCAAATTGAGCGAGGAGTCTGAAAAGGCAGAAACCCTCAGGGAAGGGGTTGTCGAACAGATCAGTGAACTGCCGCTCTCGATTAACTTCGTCAAGTCTGAAGAAGGTCTGATTCGCTCCGCTCAGACCAATCACTTCTGGGTCAAAAACGATGCCATTGCACTTGAAAATGCTCTCGACGAACTGAACGAACGCCTTGGACCGCTCATGAAATTCCGCGAGCAGGACACAGGTGCCGGGCCGGTACATCTCGACCTCACGGACGTACTATTCAACAAGGAGCGTGTCGAATTCGGTCCACAGCAGGAATCGGTCAGCATCAGCCGTTACCGCGAAATGGTTGAATCCATGATTGCCGAACTGACCGGGCACAACCCCATTTTGCAGAAAATCAGGAATGGCGAAGAGGTCTCGCCGGGCGAGGCCAATGAACTGGCCGAGCTGCTTCATGCCGAGCATCCGCACATCACCGAAGAGCTGCTGCGCCAAGCCTACAAAAATCACAAGGCACATTTCATCCAGTTTATCCGCCACATCCTCGGAATAGAAATCCTGAAAAGTTTCCCGGAAACGGTCGGCGAAGCTTTCAACCAGTTTATTCAGCAGCACAGCAACCTGACCAGGCGCCAACTTGACTTTCTGAACCTTCTCAAAGGGTTCATCATTGAAAGCAAAAAGGTAGAAAAGAGAGACCTTATCAACGCACCGTTCACTATCATTCACCCTCAAGGGATTCGCGGCGTCTTCAGCCCTGCGGAGATCAACGAAATTTTGCAGCTCACTGAACAGCTGGCGGCCTGACGGCGCTCACTAATACTACACTCAAGCAGTTAAATCCATGCTCCAAAACAACCCTGAACTCAAAAGCAAGATCGACCAGCTCTGGAACAAGTTCTGGGCTGGCGGCATTGCCAATCCGCTAACCGCCATCGAGCAGATCACCTATCTCCTCTTCATGAAGCGGCTCGACGAGATCGATCAGAAAAAACAAGCCGATGCCGAGTGGATGGGGGAATTATATCTATCCAGATTTGAGGGTATTTGGGTTCCACCTGTTCACCGGAAGGCCGTTGATGAAGCTGGAGACATTGAAGAAAGAATCATGCTTA
Source organism: uncultured Chlorobiaceae bacterium (assembly GCA_903928225.1). Classification (GTDB taxonomy): domain Bacteria; phylum Bacteroidota; class Chlorobiia; order Chlorobiales; family Chlorobiaceae; genus Chlorobium. The sequence continues at coordinate 42,828 of CAIYPU010000079.1, read as the reverse complement.
AGCAACAGCTGGGTATCGACAAGAATACCCTTCGCTGGAGCAATTTCAAACAGATGCATGCTGAAGAGATGCTGTTTCATGTCCTAGACAATGTATTTCCCTTTCTCAAGGACATGAACGGTACCGAGTCAAACTTCACCCATCACATGAAGAACGCAGTGTTCATCATTCCCAAACCCTCGTTGCTGGTGGAAGCAGTGAAGACCATAGATGAGATTTTCGACATCATGGAGAAGGACTCTAACGAAAAGGGTCATCGTTTACAGGATATTCAGGGTGATGTCTATGAAATGCTTCTCTCGGAAATCGCCAGTGCAGGTAAGAACGGCCAGTTTCGCACTCCGCGCCATATCATCAAATTGATGGCCGAACTCGTGAAGCCGCAACTTGGTCACCGCATTGCGGATCCGGCCTGCGGAACATCAGGCTTCCTGCTTGGAGCCTACCAGTACATTGTTACCGATTTGGCAAAAAAGGCGGGAGACAAGGAGTTGCAACTCGATGAAGATGGCTTTGTCCGTACCTCGGTTGCGACAGGGCTTACACAAAAGGCCCATGCGATCCTGCAAGACTCTCTTTTCGGCTACGATATCGACAACACGATGGTTCGGTTGGGGTTGATGAACCTGATGATGCACGGCATCGACGAGCCACGCATCGACTACAAGGACACCCTTAGCAAGAGCTATAACGAGGAGGCCGAGTACGACATCGTCATGGCCAACCCACCCTTTACCGGCAGCATTGACAAGGGTGACATCAACGAAAACCTTACCCTTTCGACCACCAAAACGGAGCTGCTGTTTGTTGAAAATATTTACCGGTTGCTTAAAAAAGGCGGCACAGCCTGTGTGATCGTACCCCAGGGCGTGCTCTTCGGCTCCGGCAAGGCGTTCAGGAGTCTGCGAGAGATGCTGGTGGATCGCTGCGATCTGAAAGCGATCATCACCATGCCAAGCGGCGTCTTCAAGCCTTACGCCGGAGTCAGCACGGCTATTTTGCTGTTCACCAAAGTCTATAGCCCGAAGGAGAAGATCACCAAATCCGCCACCGAACAGGTTTGGTTCTACGAGATGCAAGCAGACGGTTACTCGCTCGACGACAAGCGCACCAAGCTACAAGGCTATGGCGACTTGCAGGAGATTGTTGCCAGATTCCGCGCCCGAAATCCCGAGACTGACGCCGACCGCACGCAGAAGTGCTTTTTCGTCCCCCGCGCAGAAATTGAAAATGACGACAACAACTATGACCTCTCGCTTTCGCGCTACAAGGAAGATGTGTTCGAAGATGTGGTGTACGACAAACCCGCCGATATTCTGAACCGGCTGATAAAAGCAGAAGTCGGTGAGATTGATGATGTCGATCTTGCCAACGTCCAGAGTGGGATTGTGCGCGAACTGCTTGAGCTGAGGGGGATGATTGGATGAGCGCAAAAAAAGAAATGACCATCGGCTCCATTATAACCATTTCAAAAGGAAAGAAGCATTCGATTGTTGAAAATCCATCTGAAAAGTCGAAACGCTTACTTGCTATCGATGATCTGCGAAACGACAACCTGATTCGTTTTACCAACGATAAAAAAGGAACGGAAGCTCAACCTGATGATGTACTGATTGCGTGGGATGGCGCTAATGCCGGAACAATTGGTTACGGCAAATCCGGGTTCATTGGCAGCACGATAGCCAGATTGCGTTTCAAGGAAAGGAATCATTACTGTGCTCCATTTATCGGCGCATTCCTTCGATCAAAATTTGACTATTTGCGTCAAACGGCTACAGGTGCGACTATTCCGCATATCAACAGAAAAGCATTAGAGGGTATTTTTGTTCCAGAGATTGATTACGACGAACAAAAGCGAATTGCCCATCTGCTCTGCAGCATCGAAGGGCTGATCGCCCGGCGCAAGCAGCACCTGCAAAAACTCGACGATCTGCTTAAAAGCGTCTTTTTGGAGATGTTTGGCGATCCGATCATTAACCCACGGAAGTTCCCTATCAGAAAAATGTCCGAGTTCTATATCAACTCCAAAGAGGGGACTAAATGCGGTCCATTCGGAAGCGCATTGAAGAAAGATGAATTTGTCGATTCAGGTATCCCTGTCTGGAATATGGACAACATCGACCCGAAAGGTCGAATGATCATGCCGTTTCGCATGTGGATAACAAAAGAGAAATACGATAAGCTGGCTTCATATTCAGTAATAGATGGAGATATTATTATTTCTCGCGCAGGAACGGTTGGGAAAATGTGTGTGGCTCGGATGAATGGCGAACCTGCGATTATCAGCACTAACCTTATCCGATTACGGCTTAGTGATGAGTTGCAACCTCTGTATGTCGTATTCCTGATGACATTCTGTAAGGGACGCAAAGGCCGATTAAAAACAGGTGCAGATGATGCTTTCACCCATATGAATACAGGGATTCTTGATAAACTTGAATTTCCATATCCACCAATCACCCTTCAAAACCAATTTACCACTATTGTCGAAAAAGTCGAAAGCATCGAATACCATTACCAGCAAAGCCTCAGCGATTTTGAAGTCTTCTACGGCGCGTTGAGCCAGAAAGCCTTTAAAGGCGAACTGGACTTGTCGCGCGTACCGCTGCCGCCCGAAAGTCCTGAAACAGAAGAGTTAGAGGAAAAAGATATGGAGACCAAACAACCGGCAGGGCAGTTATTTGAATTACCCGTCCCGGCAGATTTTGCCGGGTTGCAATCATCGGAAAATCGAAAGGAGTTACTCCGTGTATGGCTGACTGCATGGCTCAAACATTTGGGTGAAACTCCCTTTTCGGTACAATCATTTATGGAGGTCGCCCAGCAACGATTATCCGAATTATTGCAAGATGACATTCAGGGCTGTTGCGCAAGTGACTATGACGAAATCAAGTCATTGGTGTTCAAAGCTTTGGCGGAAGGGCATCTCATCCAGACTTACGATGATGCCAATAACATCGTCCAAATTAAAGCTGTGCCATCTTGATGCCTTATGAAGCTACTACGTCTCAAAATAACCGATCCGAAAGGCTTCCGCAGCTTACAAGCAGGGTTTGAATATCAGTTCCGCACCGAATGGGATTTGCAGGAAGAGCAGGGCTTCGCCCCTTTTGTCTGCGCAGGCCCTAATGGTAGCGGAAAGTCTAATTTGCTGGAGGCTCTGGCAGCAATTTTCTACCATCTGGAGTGCATCTATCTTGAAAATCGCCCAGACAGCTTTGATTATGATGAAGAGACCAATTCGGAGGGATTTCGTGGCGATAGGGCGATTCCAGATGGTTTCGAGGTCGAATATCTTATTCCCATAAGAGATTCTTCTGAGTTGGCTTATTCAGGATTGGGTGGCAATGCGCATATCAAAATTGTAAAAAATGTAGAAGAGAGTCCGTTGTGGTATCTGGTAAATAATGTCAGTGAGCAAAAGCTCGTCATGACAAAGACTATGTCTCGACAACTGCTTCCAGATTATATCCTCGGTTATTCCTCCGGCGAGAACGAAATCCTCAGTCTGCCGTTTTTCAAAATGCGCTTTGTCCAGTTCGACGAGTACGACCAGGCGCTGAAGCAGCAACTTCCTTACCCCGGTCGCCCGGAATCGCGTTTGGTCTATCTCGACAGTAGTTTCAGCCAGGCGATTTTGATCTGTAATCTGCTGTTTCAAGATGCCGATGCGCTCACTCCCTTTCGCGACGATGTGAAGATTGCGGAACTCAGGGAGTTCCGCATCATCATCCAGCGCAGTATAGAGGTGGAGGAAAACCAGATCCCTGCCTTCGGCAGTCGGGATGAGAACAAGCGGGAGTCCATCGAGGAGATCGTCAGAAACCACCCGGCCTTGAGCACAATCGAAGACGAGAGCCAGAGCAAGCGGTATCGTGTCGATCTGGTGCACCTGCTCGATGGTAGCGACACCAGCGACAAGGTCATTCCCCGCCTGATGCATTGTGCTACCTGTTGGTATCTCGATGAGCCCAACGACACACTTTATCTCGATTATTGGGTCAACGAGGTCACCCGGCAGGCTTTCCGCGAGAACTTCGATTTCGAGGTCAACCGCTCGCCCATCGCCTTGTTCCAGGCCTTCCAAGTGCTCTTGACTTTAAATCTCTATTCAGCCAGTGACCAACTGAAATCGGAGTTGTATCAGTCAGGTAGCCTCTATGTCAATGAGACAGTGCCGATACTTGCATCAGATGAACGGATAATGCGATTCAAACACTTTTGGCTGACTAAAACTGATGTGAGTGAACCGGTTTTACTGAAAAGCCTTTCCGACGGTGAACACCAGTTATTGCACGCTCTTGGCCTCTGCCTACTTTTCAAGGATACCCAAAGTCTTTTCCTGCTCGACGAACCAGAAACTCACTTCAACCCCGACTGGCGCGCTAACTTCGTCACCCGTTTGAATGAATGTTTCGTTGATAGTAAAGACCAGGAGATGCTAATCACTACCCATACACCGTTTCTGATATCCGACAGCCAACCCGAAAAGGTGCTGGTGTTCAACAAGGCTGACGGCAAGGTCTCGGTGACTCATCCTGACTACAACACTTTGGGAGCGTCCATAAATAAGATCACAATGGCCACCTTCGGCAAACGCGAAACCATCGGTCTTCGTGCGCAGACAATACGGGATGATTTTCTACAACGTTTTAACGAAGGCGAAGATAAAGAACACCTTCTCGCCGAAATCAACCGCAAGCTTGGAGATTCAGTAGAAAAAGTGTTGCTTATCAAAACAATCCTCGACAGCATGGAGGAAAAGGGCTGATGCTATTTCCCTACATTTATGTTCCTCATTCGATGGAAAAAATGCAGGGATTCATCGACTTCATTTTTTTTGAAGTGTGGTGCAAAGCGCCAGTTAAAGGGTCGTTTCGGTTTGAGTTGTTCGACGGTAACGCCGAACTCAAGGGTCTTATGGAGTCGTTTTGTTACTCCGACACCAAAGGTGGTGATTTTTTTTATGGCCATATAGAGGGCATTTACAATCTGTTTGTGGGACTGACTGAACCACAGATAGATCAACTCAAGCAATGGTATCAGGCCAATAATGACATCGAGAGAGTCTGTGCGAAAGACCCATCTGTGCAAATCGCTTGCTATGAAGACATCAAGACTATTAATCTATACCTGAGCAAAGAACTGGCCTCTTTTTTCAAAGGACTCTATTCGCAGGAACTGCTTGGCATTGCTGCACTACGAGACAAAATTGGCCAAATAGATGAACACTATGAGGCATTCAAGGCGATCAATTCCATCGATAAATGTCCATTCTGCGGACTTGGTCACATAAAAGGTGTTTACCACACCAAACGTGAGGCATACGACCATTATCTTCCAAAAGCCTCTTACCCCTTTAATTCAATCAATTTCCACAACCTGGCTCCAGCATGTAATGAATGCAATAGCAGCTACAAACTCAGTAAAGACCCAGTGCATAACGCTACTGGACGCCGCAAAGCATTCTATCCTTATACCGCTGATAGTCACAAGATTGAAATCTGCATCGATCTCAGCCACTCTGAGATTGATAAACTGACCCCTGACGATATTCAGCTCACTTTTGGGCCAGATGAGGTTCGTGAAGAGATTGACACATGGCGAGAAGTTTACGGGATCGATGAGCGCTTCAAGGCAAAATGTTGCGATGAATCAGGAGGTCGCTATTGGATAGTTAAAGTTATGGACGAATGGCAGGAAAACGGACGCACACCGAGTGAGTACATGGATACGCTTAAAAAGCTGACAGTAAAACAACCCTTAGCCGAAAGCAATTTCTTGCAAAAAGCATTTCTGGAGAGTTGTAGGCGAGCAGGATTACTTTGCGACACAAATAGACCTTAACCATATTTTCAAAGCACCCTCCAAAGCACCCTCAAACGACATAAAACAAAAAAGACTTACAAGCCAAAACCTGTAAGTCCTTATTTTATCTGGTGCACCCGAGAGGAGTCGAACCTCTAACCGTCTGATCCGTAGTCAGATACTCTATCCAGTTGAGCTACGGGTGCATTATGGTAGCGTGTACGGGATTCGAACCCGTGATCTTCGCCTTGAGAGGGCGATGTCCTGGGCCACTAGACGAACACGCCAGGTTATGTACGAAAAGCCATTCTTCCGGCTCGTGTGGGCCCTGTAGGACTTGAACCTACGACCCAGCGATTATGAGTCGCTTGCTCTGACCGACTGAGCTAAGGGCCCCTTAATCCGTGAGCTTTAGAGTCCGATAATATAACGCTTTGCGAAAAAAATGCAAAGCGCGGGTGATTTTTTTCCTTTTTTTCTCCTGTTACTCAAATTCTTTATACTGTTCACGCCGGATATCGGCACCGAGGCTCTGCAGTTTCGCTTCGATTTTCTCATATCCCCGGTCGAGGTGGTAGACCCTCAGGACTTCCGTCGTACCTTCAGCTACAAGGCCCGCAAGGACAAGGCTTGCCGATGCCCTCAGGTCGGTAGACATGACCTTGGTGCCGGAAAGTGAGCGGGGCCCGTGCACGACCGCCTGGTTTTTGCGGATCTCGATATGCGCGCCGAGCCGGTTCAGTTCCGGGATGTGGTTGAAGCGCTCGTGGTAGATTTTGTCGGTGATGTGGCTCGTCCCGTCGGCCCTGGTCATCAGCGCGATCCACTGCGCCTGCATGTCGGTAGGGAAGGAGGGGTAGGGTTTTGCCGTCACGTCCGTCGGAATGAGCTTTTCGGGGCTCTTCAGCGTCACGCTGTTCCCGCTCGTCTGGACGGTGCAGCCGGCCTGCACGAATTTTTTCAGCACCGACTTGAGCTGTTCCGGGATGACGCCGTTCACGGTGACCTCACCGCCGGTTATGGCTGCCGCGGCAAGGAGGGTGCCGGCTTCGATCCTGTCGAAAATATTGTCGAACTCCGTCGCCTTGAGCGCATCGACGCCGTGGATTTCAAGTTCGGTGGTTCCGATGCCCCTGATGTCGGCCCCCATTGCATTGAGGAACAGCGAGAGCGTCTCGATTTCCGGTTCCATGGCGGCATTGCCGATCGTCGTGGTCCCTTCGGCAAGAACGGCCGCCATCAGGGCGTTGCCGGTAGCGCCGACCGAAGAGATGGGAAAATCGATATGGGCCCCGCGGAGCTTTCCGCCTTCCGCTGTGGCATCGATGTACCCGGTTTCGATGGTTATCTTCGCCCCGAGCTTTTCCATGGCCATCAGATGGAGGTCGATGGGCCTCGGGCCGAATGCGCAGCCTCCCGGCAGCGAAACCCTTGCCGTGCCGAACCTTGCGAGCATGGGGCCGAGCACGTAGATGGATGCCCTCATTTTCTTGACCAGCTCGTAAGGCGCCTGGACGTTTTTCACGTTCGAGGTCGAAATTTCCATGGTGTTCCCGGCAAACCGCGTTTCGGCGCCGAGGTGGTTCAGGAGCTGGGTGAAGGTTTTGATGTCCTGAAGGTCCGGAATGTTTTTGAGCACGAAGGTGCCGTTTCCCGTAAGCAGCGTTGCCGCGATGATCGGCAGCGACGAATTTTTCGAGCCCGAAGCGGTGACGCTTCCGGAGAGGCGGCGTCCCCCCTGTATGACAAGCTTGTCCATGGATAGTGTCGATGGTGAAAAAACCGATATTTACCATAAATTCCGCTGAAGAAAAACAAATTATTTTTTCCCCGTCTGTTTGCGAAGAAATGTTTTTTATGCTTAACCTTGAAGAAACCGGAACGGGAGCTTTGTCATTGTCTATCTTCGCTTCCGGCCCGGCAAGGATGCAATTTTATGCCCCGGCCACTGATATGAAAGCCATCTCTATTCCCCAGCGGAGCATAGGTTTCGTACGCAAAGCGGCAGTTTCGTTCCTGCTTGCCCTGTTGCCGGTGTTTGTCGTTCTTCCCTCGACCGTCCACTGCGCGCCTGCTGCCGGCAGTGAGATATCGAGGATCATGAAGGAGCGTTCCGAAGTGGAAAAAACGCTCCGGGGCCTCAAGGAACAGCTCAGGGAATACCAGAACAAGCTCGGCAAGACCTCCCGGCAGGAGTCACGTTCGCTTAAAGCGCTTGAAAACATCAGGACACAGATCCTCGTCCTTGAAAAAATGATTGCCGAAAACCAGAACTACCTCGCCAGGCTCGATGCGGACATCAGCCGCCTGCGCAAGGAGTACGAAGGCAACCGCACCAGGTATGGCCAGGTTTCGGACGAGTTCCGCAAGACGGCCGTTTCAGTCTACAAATATGGAGGCAGCCGCGACCTCGAGCATGTGTTCGCATCGGCCTCCCTGCACGATGCATTGGTCAGGGCGCAGTACATGGGATGTTTTTCCGGGGCCGTTCACCGCAATGTCGATAACCTGCAGGACGCGGCCGTGAAGCTTCAGAACAGCCGCGCCGCGCTCGAGGAGAGCTATCGCCAGAAAGCGGTAGCCGTCAGGGAGCAGCAGCACCAGCTGAAAACCTATGCCGCAAGCAGGAAAGAAAAAGAGGTGGTCCTCGAACAGCTGAAGAAAAACAAGCAGGAATACGCTTCGCAGATCAATGCCGCGAAACTGAAGCGCAAGCAGCTGCAGTCGAGAATAGAGTCCCTGATCATGGCGGAGCAGCGGGCGATTGAGGCGGAGCGGATCAGGCGCCTGAAAATGCTCGAGGCGAAACGCCTTGCAGCCTTGAAGAAAGCCCCTCCGAGGCCGCCTGCCGCGAAAGAGCGCCCTCTTGCGCAGACTCCGCCATCGTCGCGGAATACGCCAGCAACAGGTGAAGCGCCGCCATCGAAGCAGGCCCCTCCCGAAAGCAGGCCGACCGAGACCGCGACCATGGTCCCCGATCAGGGTATGATCGACCTCGAGCGGGTTTCTGCGAACTTCGACAAGGCCTACGGTTCGCTGCCATGGCCTGTCCAGCGCGGTGTCGTGACCCGCAAGTTCGGTACGGTCGCCGACAAGGAGCTCTCAATCGTCACCACCAGCAACGGCATCGATATTTCCGTTCCAGCAAGTACACCGGTCAGGGCCGTTTCAGGCGGAAAGGTCGTCCAGATCGCCTTTCTGCCAACATTCGGCAATATCGTTATCGTGCGGCATCCCAATTCGTACCTTACCGTTTATGCGAACCTCGGGCAGCTGAACGTCGTCAGGGATGAACTTATCAAATCACAGCAGCTTGTCGGTCTTTCGGGAAGGAACCCTGACGGCGGATCGGTCGTCCATTTCGAGATATGGAAAGGCCGTGCGAAGCAGAACCCTGAAAACTGGCTCAGACGATAAAAAACCATGGGTGTAAGAGCGCTATTTTCCTTTATCATTGCGGTACTCTTCCGTTACCGCACGTTCTGGACGACACTGAAAGAGAACCCGCCCGGCGATGAAACGGCCCTGCTCAGGGATTATGCCGTTCCGGTCATTGCCCTGGTGCAGCTCGCCAAATTTCCCCTGATCGGCGTTCCCAAGTCTGCCATGTTCTATGGCCTCGCCAATTTCCTCATCGATGTCGGGGCGCTGTATATCCTCGTGGGAGGCGCATCCTATCTGGCGGAGCATAACCGTCTGAAAGCCAACCCGTCCGGGATGCTTGCCGTGTTCTGTTTCTCGATGACCCCGGTATGGATTTCCGAGCTGTTTTATTTTGCGGGTCATTGGGCATGGCTCGCCGCGGTGATCGGTATCGTCTACGCCATCGTGATCAACCGCCAGGGCCTCGTCACCTTCCTCGGGCTGGAACCGTCAGCATCGGGGGGGCTGCTGCGCAATATCGCCCTCCTGCAGGTCCTGACGGTTTTTGCGGTGCTTATGCTGCTCAGGGCTGTCATGCGTTTGTTCAATTTCATCTGACGATCCTTTCATGACTGAACAGGACTTGCATTACAACTACGGGATTGTCGAAGATATCCTGCTCTCGTTTCTGCGGAACGAAACCCGGAAGTTCGGTTTTTCTTCGATCGTGCTCGGGCTTTCGGGAGGCATCGACTCGGCTGTGGTCTGCGAGCTTGCCGTGCGCGCGCTGGGCCGGGAGCATGTGCTTGCCCTGATGATGCCTTACGCCACGAGCAGCCCCGAAAGCCTTGCCGATGCAGCAATAATGGTCGAGCGTCTCGGCATCGAAGCTGAAGAGGTGAAGATAACACCGGCCGTGGATGCGTTTCTCTCGTCCATACCCGAGGACCAGCTTCTCAGGAGGGGGAACGTCATGGCGCGCACCAGGATGGTCTACCTGTACGATATTTCGGCAAGGGACGGAAGGCTCGTGGCGGGCACCAGCAACAAAACGGAACTGCTTCTCGGGTACGGTACAATCTTCGGCGACATGGCTTCGGCGATCAACCCGATCGGAGACCTCTACAAAACGCAGGTCCGCGGCCTTGCACGCCATCTCGGCATTCCGGTGCACATCATCGACAAGGTCCCTTCCGCCGATCTCTGGCAGGGGCAGAGCGACGAGGCCGATCTCGGGTTCAGCTACGCTGATGTCGATCTGCTGCTCTACATGATGCTGGAAAAAAGGATGGAACGGGGAGCGGTGCTTGCCGAAGGAGTTCCTCCGACGTTTTACGACCGGGTCCGGAAGATGGTCGTGCGCAACCAGTACAAGCGGATGATGCCGGTGATCGCCAAAATTTCCGGTCGCACCCCCGGCATCGATTTCCGGTATGCCAGGGACTGGCAGGAGATAAAATAAAGGGGGGCCCGGCAACCTTGTGCCCGGGCTTCCCGCTACACAAAACCGTGAAACCCTGTCTGGAGCATCTTTCCTTTCCTAAAACGACCTGAGGACGGTATCCCTGAGGAAGTGTTTGTCGTCAGGTTCCGGATAGTCGGTCGTGTAATGCAGCCCCCTCGACTCGCGCCGCCTGATGGCGCTCTCTATGATGATGCTCGCCACCTTGATGATGTTGCGCAGTTCGAGGATCTGCGTGGTGATCCTGGTTTTCTTGTAATAGGCTTCCGTCTCCTCCTTGAGGAAATCGATCCTCCTGCGGGCCCGCTGCAGGCGCAGGTCGCTGCGCACGATGCCGACATAGTCGTTCATGACCTGCTGGGCTTCCCGCTTGTTGTGTGAAACGAGGATCCATTCTTCCGGGCTGACGGTGCCCGAGTCGTCCCAGTCGGGGAAATCCATCGAGTTCGAGATCGATGGAAGCTGTTCGCGGATATCGTTGCAGGACCTCCAGGCAAAGACCAGCGCTTCGAGCAGGGAGTTGCTCGCAAGCCGGTTTGCGCCGTGGACCCCGGTGCAGCTTGTTTCTCCGCATGCGTAGAGGCGGTTGAGCGTCGTTCGACCGAGCTCGTCGACCCGGATGCCTCCGCAGGAATAATGGGCGGCAGGTACGACCGGGATCATCTCCCTCGTCATGTCGATGCCGAACTCGAGGCAGGTTTCGTAAATGTGCGGGAAATGCTCCTTTGTCTTGTCGGGATCGACATGGGTGACGTCGAGGAAGACGCACTCTTCGCCGCTTTTCTTGATCTCGGAATCGATTGCCCTGGCGACGATATCCCTCGGCGCGAGGTTCTCCCGGCTGTCGTACCGGTGCATGAACGCATCGCCGTTCTTCAGGCGGAGGATGCCGCCGAAACCCCTTACTGCCTCGGAGATGAGGAACGATTTTGCCTTCGGGTGGTAGAGCGATGTCGGATGGAACTGGATGAACTCCATGTTCGCGATTTCCGCACCTGCCCGGTATCCCATGGCGACGCCGTCGCCTGTTGCGATATCCGGGTTGGTCGTATGGGGATAGACGTGGCCGAGCCCGCCAGAAGCGAGCATCGTGATCTTTGCGAGGATTTTTTTCGGTATCCGTTTCAGCGAATCGAGGACATAGGCCCCGTAACAGGTGATATCGTTGGTTTTGATGCCGAGATGGTGCTCGGTGATGAGCTCGATGGCGAAATGATGCTCGAGCAGGCATATGTTCGGATGGTTGTTGACCTTTTCCAGGAGCGCGGTTTCCACTTCGCGGCCCGTCAGGTCTTTCGCGTGCACGATCCTGTTTCTCGAGTGCCCTCCCTCCTTGCCGAGATGCAGCGAGCTGTCGCTGGAAGTGGTGAACTGCACGCCGAGCTCCATGAGGCGCCTGATATGGCCGGGCCCTTCCTTAACCATGAGTTCGACCATATCCCGGTTGCAGAGGCCCGCACCCGCAATGAGGGTATCGGCGATATGCAGGTCGGTACTGTCCGAACTGTCGATGGTTGCCGCAATGCCTCCCTGGGCCCAGTTGGTGTTCGAGGTCGAGCTTTCCTTTTTGGTGATGATCGTGACCCGCGCGTGGTCTGCCATGTGCGCGGCGAAGTAGAGGCCGCCAATACCGCTTCCAATGACAAGCACATCGGTTTTGATCACTTCGGTCATAGCTGGATAATATGCTGTGTTGAAAATGTTACAGTCATGAAAATACCATAGCCGGGACAATATTCCTTTGTCCCGGCTGCCAAAAAGATACTGCCCGGCTTCATTTTTTCTTTTTCGGCAGCTTCAGGTTTTTCACTGAACCGGCGATGATGAGCAGGATTCCTGCGAAAATGAGGATATGGAAATACTGGACGATGTCCGGGAAAGCGTGGGCTGCGAAATAACCGGTCAGGGTGAACGAAAGCACCCAGGCAACCGCACCCGTGACGCTGAAGAAGAGGAAGAGCGGGAACGGCATCGCCGAGACGCCGGCAAGGGATGCGGCGAAACTGCGTACGAACGGGACGAACCGTGCGAGGAAAACGGCTTTCGGCCCGTGTTTCCGGTAGAAGTCCCTGGTCTTTTCGAGATACTCGGGGTGGAAGAACCGCGACTCCTGTTTGTCGAATATCCTTTTGTCGAGCTGCCGGCCGATGATATATCCTGTCGTATCGCCGCAGACAGCCCCGCATGACAGGGTGGCGATGACCGTCAGGATATCGAGTTCGCCGGTGGCTGCTATGAGCCCGGAGGTGATGAGCAGGGAGTCGCCGGGCAGGAAAAAACCCGCGAAGAGGCCGGTTTCCGCAAATACGATGACGAACAGAAGAAGATAGCCGCCCCAGAGGATGATTTCGTCGAGGGTCGGGATGTTCTGGAAAAACGAGAGAAGGCTCATGGATGGAAACGGTTGGTGATGTCGGTCTTCTCTTGCGGCAGGAAAAAACGGGAAACAGGTATGAGGTCCTGTTCCCCGTTTTCAAACCTTCGTCTGCCGGTTCCTTTCTGACGGTCCGGCCCGGGCCGGAGTATAGTGATTTCGACGGTTACGGGAGGAGTACCGCGCAGGAAATGACCGTTGTCCAGAGGCCGTTTTCACCCTCTGCCGACTGGGTGATATTGTACGAGTTGATGATTTTTCCGCTCATCTTGTAGATGCCTTCGCGTTCGTCCCAGTCCTGATTGGGATCGAAAGCGATGCCGAGCGTGGTGGCCAGCATGGTTGCCGCGAGGTCTTCGGCATATTCGCCGGACTGTTCGGCGGATTCCCCGAACGGATGGTGCTCGGAAAGATAGCCGTACTGCGATTCGTCTGCAGGAATGGCGACGCCTACCGAAGAGGCGATGAGGCGGTTGAATTCGTTGGTGGAGTTGCGGGCGAGAACTGCGAAGGTGATCTGACCCGGCGAAAGAAGTTTCAGCCCCTCTTCCACACTGATGCGTTTACAATGGGGAGGGAAAATACTTGAGACGGTAACCAGATTGCATTTTTCGATTTTGGCATCTCTCAAGGCGAGCTCGAATGAGGAGAGATACTCTTTGTGCCTTCCCACACCTTTGGTGAAGAAAACTTTTGTCGGGACAAATGACAATGGCGTTCCTCCTGATCGGATTAGTTGTTCAATGGTTGTCCAGTTACGAAACTGAGCAATTATAGGAAAAAGCGTCCGTATTCAAAATGTTTTTTTTGCAGCCACTTTAAAAAATCGCCGTTTGCCCGCCTTCACGGTTTTCGGTTCCTGACCGAGCTCCAGCACGGCGTTCGTGTCGCCGATCCTTTCATCGCCGACCGTGACCGCCTTCTGCTGGATCATCCTTCTCGCATCGCTTTTCGATGCGGCGGCACCGGCGGATACGAGAATATCGACCAGCGTCATGGATGGAGCGTCAAATTCGATCAGTTCGATGTTTTCCGGGGCTTTGCGGTGCACGAAGACATGGTCGAAATGCGCTTCGGCTTCCTCTGCGGCTTCACGGGAGTAATACTGTTCGACAATCTGTTTGGCGAGCGTGCGCTTCGCGTTCCTCGGATCGGTTTCGCGGTTTTCGAGGACGGTTATCCTGTCCTCATGGCCCTGCGGGACAAGCAGGGTGCAGTAGGTTTCTATGAGCGCGTCAGGGATGGAGAGCATCTTGCCGTACATGTCCGCCGGCGGATCGTTGAAACAGATGGCGTTGCCGAGCGATTTCGACATCTTCTCCTCGCCCGCCGTGCCCACGAGCAGCGGCATGGTGACGCAGACCTGTGGTTCGATGCCGTACTCCCGCTGCAGGTCCCTGCCGACGAGGAGGTTGAACTTCTGGTCGGTGCCTCCCAGTTCGACGTCGTTTTTCAGGTGGACGGAGTCCATGCCCTGGGCGAGCGGGTAGAGGAACTCATGCACCGAAATCGGTTCGCGGGAGCGGTAACGCCGCTCGAAATCGTCCCGTTCCAGCATGCGTGCGACGGTGTAGTGGCTCGAGAGCCTGATGACGTCGGCGAACTTCATATTGCCGAGCCAGTCGGAGTTGTAGCAGATGGTGGTTTTTCCGGGATCGAGGATTTTCGAGGCCTGTTCGAAGTAGCTCACGCCGTTTTCCCTGGTTTCTTCGGCGGTGAGCTGCGGCCTGGTCTTGCTTTTTCCCGAAGGGTCGCCGATCATGGCCGTAAAGTCGCCGATGATGAGGATCGCTTCGTGCCCGAGGTCCTGGAACTCCCTGAGCTTGCGCAGCACGACGGAGTGCCCGAGGTGGAGGTCCGGCCTCGACGGGTCGGCGCCGAGCTTGATTTTCAGCGGCTTTCCGGTTTTATGGCTTTTCTGGAGTTTCCGTTCGAGTTCATCAACGCTGATGATTTCCACGGCATTGCCGGTAATGAGGTCGATCTGTTCCTTTATGGACGGAAAATGCATTGCGGGTCGTTTTTTGTTCAGTATTGTTTTTTCAGTTGCTGCAGCTGGCGTTCGTTTTCCCTCGATTTGATGGTTTCCCGCTTGTCGTAAAGTTTTTTCCCTTTGGCAAGCGCCAGTTCGATTTTCAGGATGCCTTTCGAGGTGAAGAAAGCCTTGAGCGGAACGAGGGCCAGCCCTTTTTCATTCATTTTCGACTGGATCCTCCTGATTTCCTCCCGGTGCATGAGGAGCTTCCGGCTGCGTTTCGGTTCGAGCTTCGTAAGGTGGTCGTGCTCGTATGGGGTGATCTGCATGTTTTCAAGCCAGACTTCATCGTGGTGGATGATGGCGAAGCTGTCGTTGAGGCTCGCCCTGCCGAGACGGACCGATTTCACTTCGCTGCCGAGCAGCTGGATGCCTGCGACGAAGGTGTCGAGGATGGTATATTCGAATCGGGCCTTCCTGTTCTGGATGGCCTGCACATATTCCGGACTGTTCTGTTTTTTCGCCGCCATGCTGCACTGGTTCACTGGTTTCCCATATCGAGATATCCCGCAGGCACGATATTGCCTCTGTTGAGCAGGATATCCGGGTCGAGGTATCGCTTCAGGCGCGCCATCTCCCTCATGCCGCTTTCACCGTACATCTGGACAAGGTATTCGGTTTTGAGCTTGCCGATGCCGTGTTCCGCGGAGATCGTGCCGCCCAGTTCAAGCGTTTTCGCGACGAATTTCCGGTAAAGGGACTTCGCCTCGAGGAACTCGTCGTGGTTGCGGGGCAGGATGTTCAGGTGCACATGCGCGTTGCCTATATGACCGAAAACAATATAGACAAAGCCGTGTTGTTCGCAAGAGGAGCGGTAATAATCGAACAGCTCCCGGAAACGCTCGTCCGGCACTGCCATGTCGGTGCTGATTTTGCTCTCCTGCTGCCTGCTGAGCCATTCGTTCACGAGCAGGGGGAGGGAGTGCCTGAACTCCCTGAGCTTCATCTGCTCCTCCCGGTCGAGGGCCATCCAGGAGTCGTCGGCCATGGCCTCGCAGTCTTCCATGAGCCCGAACAGCGTTTCAAGGCAACGCTCCTCGTTATCTGCCGACGTCTCAAGTTCCAGGAAGACGGCGCCCTTCGATGTTTCCGGCACCTCGGGATATTTTTGCGAAAGAAAGCGGAGCGAATGTTCGTCGAAGAACTCGATCGCCCTCGGTGCAAGACCGTTGTCTGGCCTCTTCAGAAGGGCGGTGAAGCGGAACAGGTCGTCCGTGTCCGCGAAATGCACCAGGCAGGAAATGATCGAACAGGGAAGCGGGATGAGCATGAGATCAGCTTCGGCAATGACGCCGAGCGTGCCTTCAGAACCGATGAACAGGTCTATCAGGTCCATGTTTTCCCGCGAAAAATAGCCTGCGTTGTGCTTCGATGTTTCCGGCATGCGGTACATGGGCCTCCGGAATTCGAGGTGTCCCGCATAAGGCAGGTCCAGGCTGAAGTTACCATGACCGTCGGCGAGATGCCTGCCCCTTGGCAGGTCGAGGAGGTCGCCGGAGGGCAGGATAACGAGGATTCGAGATACATGGCTCCTGGTAGGGCCGTATTTATAGGTCCTTGCGCCAGATGAGTTGTTGGCAATCGTGCTTCCTATGAAACAGAGCTTTTCGGTCGGGTCCGGCGGATAGAGCCAGCCCAGCGCCTCGGTTTTTTTCTGGATATCTTCGAGGAGTGCGCCTGCCTGGACAGTGACGACAGCGCTTTCGGGACCTGTCCGTCGGATCTCCCCGATATTGCGGAGCTTTTCAAGGGAGATGACGAAATCGCCCATGGGGATCCTTCCCCCTGTTGTTCCCGTACCATTACCGGCGACGGTGAACCGGCGTTTTGCGGAGGGAGCTTCGCGCAGCAGCAGGGAGATCTCTTCGACCGACTCAGGGAAATAGGCCCCCGGAGTGTGGCCGGTTTTCAGGTTGCTGGTGTCTTCCAGGAAGCCTTTCAGGGATGCCTGGTCGTCCTTGTAGATCATTCCGGTGCTTCTTCCGTTTTGCCGGGGGTGTTTCCGGCGGGTGGCAATGCGGCATCCGGCCCGGGATCGGGTTTTGGTGCTGCAGGTTTCTTCGGTGGCATGGGCGCCGCAGGTTTCATGTCGCCTGCTGTCGCTGCTGTTGCCGGTTTTGGTGAAGTGACCGGTTTTGCAACTGCAGCTGGTTTTACTGCTGTTGCCGGTGTCGTTGCTGCGGCGGGTTTTGCAGTTGTGGCCGGAGTTCCGGGTTTTGCCGGAAGGGAAATGCTGTTGCGGAGGCTGTCGGACTTCGGGGATACAGCTGTCGCAGCCGCTGTTGAATCAGCTCCGGGTGTTACCGGCGGCTGGTCACCGATGAGATAATACTTGATAAGCTCGCGGGCGATGGGCGCAGAAATGGCACCGCCGAAACCTGCGTTTTCAACGAGTACGGCAAGGGCGATTTTCGGGTTTTCAGCCGGAGCATACGCGATGAACCAGGCATGGTCCCTGCCGTGCGGGTTCTGGGCTGTACCGGTCTTGCCGGAGACGGCGATGCCGGGGACCTTTGCGAGGGTGCCTGTTCCGTGATCGACAACTCCGGCCATACCGGCATGGAGCAGGTCGAACGTCGACCGGGAAACAGGGAGGGCTCGTTTCGCATAGGAGAACGGTATGTAGCGTCCTGATTCCGCATCCCTGTAGCCGCTCACGATATGGGGCTGCAGGAGCGTGCCCCTGTTCCCTATTGCGGCAGCATAGACAGCGAGCTGCATAGGGGTGGTGTTGACCTCGCCCTGGCCAATGCCGAGGCTGACGAGGTATCCTTTGGTCCACCTGTTCTTGCCGTACCTCTTGTCGTAATACTCGGTCGAAGGAAGGATTCCCGCCCGTTCATTGGGCAGATCGATCCCTGTTTTCTGGCCGAACCCGTACATCCTGCCGTACTTCGTCCAGTTGTCGAACCCGATGTTGAATATGAGGCCGTAGAAATAGACGTTGGAAGAGACCGAAATCGCTTCCTGCATATCGACGACACCGTGGCCTCTTCCTTCGTTGCTGAGAAAGCGCCTGTTTCCGAAGACAAAGACACCGTTGTCGACAATTTTCTTTTTCGGGTCCATCGTCTTTTCTTCGAGGGCGGCCGTGGCTGAAACCATCTTGAAGGTCGATCCTGGAGGATATGCCGCCTGGACCGCCCGGTCGATAAGCGGTTTCATTGGCGAAGTGACGATGGCGTTCCATCCTTCGCGGTCTGTTGATCCGTTGAAAATATCGAGGCTGAAATCAGGGGCGCTCGCAAGTGCGAGGATACCGCCTGTCGCGGGGTCGATGGCTACGACAGCCCCTGATTTTCCTGTTTTCCGAAGGAGCTGTTCCGCACGCCTCTGCAGCCCTTCGTCAATCGAAAGGTAAAGGTCGTCCCCTTTGATACAGGGGATGTCGTTCTTGCCTTCGTTGTATTTCCCGGCATATTTCCCGAATGGAGTGACCATTTCGTACTGGACGCCCTTGATACCCCTGAGACGTTCTTCATAGGTTTTTTCCAGTCCGCTGAACCCGATCTTGTCGTTGGCGATATATCCCTCTTCGGCCAGATCCTCGAGCTGGTTTTTTGGTATTGACCGGCAATAGCCGAAGAGGTGCGAACCGTTGAGCGAGTCTGCGTATTTTCTCTTGTTGTCGGTCTCCACTATCACTCCGGGAAGCTGCCAGAGATTTTCGCTCAGCCTTGCCACCGCAACCGGGTTCAGGTTGAACGTCACTGCCACCGGAGTGAAGCGGTTGAACGCGATCCCCTTCTTTAACTTGTCTTTCAGATCTTCCTCGCTCATTTCGACTAGTTTCGCAAGGTAGGGGATTTGTTCTTTATGGAATTCGTCGGGAATGATCATGACCGTGTAGAGGGGCTGGTTGTCGACCATGACCTTGCCGTTCCGGTCGATCATGCGCCCTCTTGGAGGATCGATCCAAATCCTCCTGATGCTGTTGATTGCGGAAAGCGAGCCCAGTTTCTGGAAATCGATGACCTGCAGATAGAACAGGCGGCCGAGAAGCACGCTGAAGACGGCCAGAACGAAATATGATACAAGAGCGGTGCTTCGCTGAAGCTTGTCCATCGATTCAGTCCAGAAGAGATTTTTTCAGAAACACCAGATTGGCCAGGAAGGCAAGGATGACGGTCAACAGGGTCTTGAGGAGCCCGAGAACGGCGATGCGGATAACCGGGGAGAATCCCATCGGGTCGTAGACTGCCGACATGATGGCACCCGAGACAATTCCTGAGCCTATGATTGCCATATAGATGCGGCGGTTTTTCTGCTTTGTTGTCGAATGGCTGTTTTCCGGGATGTTGAAGAAGCCCGCGATGAACCCTTCGACCGTCTTGGAAAGCATTATCCAGCCGATCAGCGAGCCAGTGTTCTCCGAGAATATGCCAAGGACGATGCCTGCTGCGAAACCGAAGGTCGTGCTTGCCCTCTGGCTCAGCGTAACGCCCGTGAGAGCGATGAAAATGGTGACTGCATCCGGGGTCACGTTGAACACCCTGAGATAGGAGAGACCGAAAACCTGGACCAGCAGGACGATGCAGAACAGTATGATGAGCGTTGGTATGTTTCTTGTCACAACTCGTTTCCTCTATGATGTTTATTGCATTTCATCGTTTGTTGTTCCGCCGGCCGGCTGGAGTACCTGTATTTTTTCAGGTTCTATCCGCAACGGCGCTACAAGCACGTGGGTGAGGGTCGAGAAATCGACGGCGAGCTTCACCTGCGCATCGTAGAACAGTTTGTCGGGTTTCAGGCTGATCACCCTTCCCACCGGGATACCGGGCGTCGAAAAGGTGCTGAATTCCGACGTGCTCATCCTTTCGTTGATTTTGACGGGACTGCTGACCGGGATGTGTTCGAGCTGTGCGATATCCTCGCGTCCGCCGCTCCAGCTGAGGATTCCCATGGTGTTTGTCGTATTGGACGTGACAATGACCTTGAAGTCATTATGGATGAGCGGCAACACTTTCGAATAATGCGCCGATACATAGGTAATCCTTCCTACAAGCCCTTCGGGAGTGAGCACGGTCATGTTCGGCCGGATGCCCTGGTTGCGCCCGGCATCGATGAGGATCATGTTTTCCCGGTCGCTGAACTTTCGCCCGACAACCTTGGCCATGATGTATTTCGATGCACTGATGGTCGTGTCGGCGAGGATTTTTTTCCGGTTTGCCGCGTCGTTGACGGCAGATTCAAGCGAAATGACTTTTGAGACAAGGGTCGCGTTTATTTGCATCAGCCGTTCGTTTTCATCATGCATCCTGAAAAATTCCCCTATGCCGGTAACTTTTTCCGATAAGAACGCACTGATTTCAATACTCCCGGATCGAAGCGCATTGAGGGCGTCTTCACTCTGGAGCCTGATGAAAAGCACCGAAATCGCGCAGTAGAGGACAAAAAGGAGATAGGTGTTGTGTTTGATGAAAAAAGAAAAATATTTCTTCAGTTTATCGACTTCCATGTTGAACGTTTATGCGGTTCTTTTTCAGCAAAGGCAGGTCCGGAAAAATTCTGTCTGTCGCGCAGCCCCGGTTGAGCCTGGTTCCCGGCAGATATCCTGTTCAGGGGAAATTCGGGACGGGTTCCTGCTTTCAGACGGCTGATTTGCCCGACTCATAATTTTTCTTAGATTTTCCTCAACGGTCGAAAGGCAAAAAAAAGCCCAATGCATCAAGTGCAAAAGTATGACACAAAATGTAAATATAACAGATAAATTTGTTGTTGTTGGCGACAGAGTTCTGATCAAACCGAAATCTTTCGACGAAAGGACTAAATCCGGCATTTATCTTCCTCCGGGAGTACAGGAAAAAGAAAAAGTCCAGAGCGGCTATGTCATCAAAACCGGGCCTGGATACCCGGTCGGCCCGCCACCGGAAAGCGATGAGCCCTGGAAGGAACGTGTTGCCACGGCACAGTACATCCCGCTCCAGGCGAAAGTCGGCGATCTTGCCATCTTCATCCAGAACAGTTCCTTCGAGATCGAGTATGAGGAAGAACGTTACGTTATTGTTCCGAACTCGGCGATCCTCCTGCTCATCAGGGAAGACGACGATCTCGATTATTACCTTAAGTGAACGTGAACATTTTACCATATCTGCAAGTGTGACCGTTGCCCGGCCTGTCAGCTCCGCCACATTATAGAAACCCTGTAGTAGCAATCACGCCATGACCACCAATATCCCGGCCGGAAGCACCATTCCGGAGAACCTGTCACATGATGAACTTGTATTGAGGATCCGTTCGCTCCGCAAAGAGATGAATGCCCTCATACTTGCCCATTACTATACCCTTCCCGAAATCCAGCAGGTCGCCGATATCGTTGGTGACAGTCTCGCCCTTGCCCGTGCGGCGGAGAAAAACGATGCCGATGTGATTGTTTTCGCCGGGGTCTACTTCATGGCGGAAACAGCCAAGATCATCAATCCGTCCAAGATGGTGCTCATGCCGGACGAGTATGCCGGATGTCCGCTTGCCGACAGCTGCCCGACGGATGACTTCCGCGCTTTCCGTGAACGTCATCCGGGTGCGGTCGTAATAACCTACATCAATTCGTCTGCTGAAATCAAGGCGCTTTCCGATATTACCTGCACCTCTTCCAACGCCGAGCACATCGTCCGGCAGATTCCTGCCGACCGCCAGATCATATTCGGTCCCGACCGGAACCTCGGCGCATATATTGGAAGGCAGACCGGCAGGGAGATGATCCTCTGGCAGGGTTACTGTTACGTCCACGACGCTTTCGGTGAAGGACCGATACTCGATGCATGCAGGCGGCACCCCGGTGCGGAGCTGATCGCCCATCCGGAATGCAGGGAGGAAGTGCTCAGGCATGCCGCTTTCGTCGGATCAACCCAGAAAATGCTGGACTACACGGTCACAAGTCCTTGCCGGAGCTTCATAGTCGCCACCGAACCCGGCATCATTTACGAAATGCAGAAACGTTCGCCCGGCAAAACCTTCATTCCTGCGCCGAAAGATCCCGACAATCCCCGCAGCGTCTGCAAGCAGATGAAACAGAACACCCTCGAAAAGCTCTGCCGGTGCATGGTCGAGCGAAAGCCCGAAATCGTTGTCGGGGAAGATCTTCGCCTCGCGGCCCTCGGCTCGATCCGTCGCATGCTCGAGATGTCTGCGTCCTGACGGGGTAACCCTTTATTTCGGTTGACATTTCGGTTGAAAAGGTTAGTATCTTTCCCTGTGGGAAAAAACTTTTTCATTTCCAGGTCCCGTCCGTAACACGGGATCTGTACAAGCAGGAGGCAGCAATGAAGGGGATATCGAAAGCACTTTCGTCCATTCCGGCAGTTCTTGTATTTCTACTCTCATCGGTCCAGGCATACGGCTGGCATGACCAGACCCATCTCGCGGTGGCTCAGGCGGCGGGGTTCGAGCGCTGGTACAGCGCCGCTGCACCGGATGTCGCAAAATCAAAGGAGCAGTTCCGTCCGGCCGAGGAGAAAAACCACTATTTCAACAACAACGCGGGAGCGAAGGTTACTTTGGAGATGGTGTTGGAACAGGCTGCACGCTACAACGCTCCCGATGATGTCGAAGGCCACCTCTACGGCGCGATCATCGGTTCGGTGCGTGATTATCGTGCCCTGAAGGCGACCGGCAAATACGCCGATTATCCCCTGGTGTTCTGTGCCCATTACGCGGGCGATCTTTCCATGCCCCTGCACAATACCGCCTACGACGATTTCAACAAGGCGCGCCATTCGGCGAATGACGGCGTGATCGAGCGGAGTGCGCTGAACAATATCGGGTATATCCAACGGAACATGTATCAGATCCGCATCGAGAACGAGGATGACCTCGCTCGAGAAATCGCAAGGGTCGCCGAACTCAGCCGAAGGCTCGGTGCCCTGATCCGGAAGGAAAACAGGGACATGACCCAGGAAGAGGCCTATACCCAGGTTATCCACAGTGCTTCGCTTTTCAGGGCGATCCTGGTCTATGTCGGAAAAAATCCTGCGTGAGCACAGATCAAGCGAGGAGAACAAGCACATGTTGGCAAACGGGCACGGTGAGCTTATCGAAAAGGGCGTCGGATTCTGGAACCGCTGGAGGAAAGAGCATCCGGACACCATCCCTGAGCTCGAAGGGTTGAACCTTCAGGGCAGGGACCTCAGGGATGCGGACCTGCGGGGAGCGAAGCTGTTTAAAGCCGTGCTTGCAGGTGCCGATCTCGGCGGCGCGGACCTCAGCGGCGCGGACCTGAGGGGCGCCGACCTGGCCGGGGCAGACTTTGGAGGGGTTACACTCAGCAGGTGTTCGATCGACGCCTCGACGAAATATGAGGGGATCAGGGGATGCGAGCCTGGCGTCAACGGTTTTTATTCCCCCGATACGGATTCGGCGGCACTCATGCGCATCGATCCTCCCGGCAACACCATGCAGGGGGCCAATGTCGATGCCGTGCTCGAGAGCCTCAAGCATGCACGCAAACTGCATACCTTTTCGCTTATCCTGTCGGGGATCGCGCTGCTCTTCATCATCATCAAGCCGACATCGGTAACCCTGCCCTACCTGGCAGGTTCTTTCAAATTCGATGACCTGAGCTATGCATTCCTCGCGACCTTCCTGTCGAGCGGCCTGCTCTCCCTCGTCTCCATTTTTCTCGATTCCGCCCTGCAGGGAGCCCGCTACCTCAATGACCGCCGCGCGGCGGTGCTTGTCGGACATTTTCCCTGGCTCATGTCGAAATACGAGCACGATCCGCTTATCAAAAAGCAGTCGAAGATCATGCGCTTCTTCCTCAGCTTCCATCCGGTCATCTATTTTTACTTTTTTGTGAAATGGGATGCGCTGTTCATCGGCGACTGGGAAGAGGTGATCAGGTACTACAGGGAGCTTCCGGTATTTCTCGGGGAACTCCTGATGCCTCTCTTCTATGTCATCCTCCTGAGGCTCAGCCTGAACATTTTCAGGATTTCCGAAGGTTTCCAGAAACCAGTTCTCTTCGATACACAGACCGAGCTGGCCCGCCGGACCGAAATGGAGAGGCTCGCCGAAGCGGTGGAAAAACAGGCGGCAAGGACCGGTGAGCTTGTCGAACTGGTGCGCCGGCAGGAATTGAACAACAGATGACCTTTCAATCGTTTTAACGCCATGGAGACCATCCTTCAGCTGCAGCCCGCCCTCGTCTGGAAGAATTTTCATTTCCTTGCCCGCATTCCCCGCCCGTCGGGCAGGGAAGCCGAGGTCCGGGAGTTCATCCGGGATTTTTCGGAAAAACTCGGGCTCGAAACACATGTTGACGATGCCGGTAACGTCATTGTCCGCAAACCGGCGACACCCGGCATGGAAAATCGCCAGGGCGTTGTCCTCCAGGCCCATCTCGATATGGTGCCCCAGAAAAACAGCGGCAAGGTCCATGATTTCTGCCGGGACCCCATCGAAACCATCGTGGACGGCGAATGGGTCCGGGCTGACGGAACCACCCTCGGGGCCGACAATGGCATAGGCGTTGCGGCGGCCCTTGCGGTGCTTGAATCGGGAGATCTGCGGCACGGCCCGATCGAGGTCCTTCTGACGGTCGATGAGGAAAGCGGCATGAGCGGAGCGTCGGGCCTTCAGCCGGGCTTTCTGCGTGGCAATATCCTCATGAACCTCGATTCCGAAGACGAAGGGGAGCTGTTTATCGGGTGCGCCGGAGCGGTGAACGCCGCTTTTTTCTTCCCCTATGTTGCCGAAACCCTTCCATATGGTTACCAGGGTTTCAGGTTAGCCGTCACGGGATTGAAAGGAGGGCACAGCGGCATGGATATCAATCTCGGCAGAGGCAATGCCAACAAGGTCATGAACCGGCTGCTCCATCGGGCGTACCTGCGCCATGGCATCCGGCTCGCGTCGATCGATGGCGGCAGCCTGCGCAACGCCATTCCGAGGGAAGCCTTTGCCCATATCGCCGTCCTTCGGGAAAAGACCGAAGCTTTTCTCGAAGATGTGAGGTCGCTTGGGGAAACGATAAAAAAAAACGAGCTTTTCTCTGCAGACCCCGGTTTGACCATCGACCTTTCACCTTCCGCGCTTCCTGATGCCGCTATCGATGAGAGCACGTTTTCACGGCTGCTCAAGGCACTGCATGCCTGCCCTGACGGGGTGATGCGCATGAGCGCCGACATGCAGGGGCTCGTGGAAACGTCAAACAACCTGGCCATCGTGAAATCACGGCCGGGAGGGATTGCCATCGAATGCCTGTTGAGAAGTTCGGTCGACTCTTCGCGCGACGACCTGCAACTCGCGATACAGTGCCTTTTCGACCTGGCAGGGGCCTCATGCTCGTTCAGTGGAGGGTATCCCGGCTGGAAGCCGGACCGCGGTTCGTCAATCCTGAAAACCATGCGGGAGGTGTACGAAAAGACCTTCGGTGAAAACGCAAGGGTCAGCGCGGTCCATGCAGGGCTTGAATGCGGCCTGATAGGCGCCGCCTATCCCCGGCTCGACATGATCTCGTTCGGTCCCACCATCCGTCATCCCCACTCACCAGGGGAAAAAGTCCATATCGGTTCCGTCGCCAGGTTCTGGAAGTTCCTCGTCGAAACACTGGAGTGCATCCCGGTCGGGTAGGAGGGGAGTGCTGAGGACTGAGTGCTGAGGGCTTGGCACCCGGCTCTCTGCAAAAGGACAAAAAGGACCGCAGGGACAACAGTGACAAAAATCCCACTCTTCCCCCAATTCCCAATTCCCAATCCCCAGTCCTCAGTCCTCAGCACTTGTTTTCCCCTACTTTCCTTCTTGCGAAAAGTGAGAATTTCGATAAATAATTCTATCTTTCACGATGTCTTACAAAGCCCTCCTTTTTTATTTGTTGTACGGTTAAGTGCATAAAAAATAATACTATATAAAATTTTCTAATTCTGAGGCCCCATGAAAATTTCCCGTTTGTTCACTGTTGCCGGCGAGAACGTCTATGATCGTTTCGAATACACGACCAGGAGCTCGGTGCTTCGCAATCCCGACGGCTCGAAAGTGTTCGAAATGACCGATATCGAAGTGCCGAAACACTGGTCGCAGGTGGCAGCGGACATCCTCGCCCAGAAATATTTCCGCAAAACGGGAGTTCCCCGGTTCGACGAAAAAGGCAAACCGGTTCTTGACAAGGATGGAAAACCGGTAACGGGGAGCGAGCGTTCGATAAAGGAGGTTGTCCACCGTCTTGCCGGCTGCTGGAGGGAGTGGGGAGAAAAGAACGGCTATTTCGATACCCCGGAGGATGCCCAGACGTTCTACGACGAAGTCGCCTACATGATCATCAGGCAGATGGGTGCCCCGAATTCGCCTCAGTGGTTCAATACGGGCCTCAATTTTGCCTATGGCATTACCGGTCCTGCTCAGGGCCATTACCATGTCGATCCTCTCACCAGGGAAGTGAAGGAATCCGAAGACGCCTACAGCCGTCCACAGGCCCATGCCTGCTTTATCCAGTCGATCAAGGACGATCTGGTCAACGAAGGGGGGATTTTCGATCTCGCCATCCGCGAGGCTCGCGTGTTCAAGTTCGGCAGCGGTTCGGGCACGAACTATTCGAACCTCCGGTCAGCCGGTGAAAAGCTCAGCGGCGGCGGCAGTTCCTCGGGCCTGATGAGCTTCCTCAAGATATTCGATTCGGCGGCAGGCGCGATCAAGTCCGGCGGAACGACACGCCGTGCGGCCAAGATGGTGATTATCGACATCGACCATCCCGATGTAGAAAAATTCGTCGAGTGGAAAGCCCGCGAGGAAGACAAGGTCGCTTCGCTTGTCGCCGGGTCGAGGATATGTTCCCGCTTCCTGCAGGCCATCATGGAAGAAGCCCTCGCGAACGGCGCCGACCGCAAGGAGAACCCGAAACTGCAGAAGCTTATCCAGAACGCGTTGAGCAGGGCGGTCCCGATGAGTTATATCGTGAGGGTGCTCGCCCTTGTCGAGCAGGGATACACGACGCTCAATTTCGATGAGTACAATTCGAATTACGAGTCCGAAGCCTACCAGACGGTCGGCGGACAGAATTCGAACAATACCGTCCGCGTGACCAACGAGTTCATGAAAGCCGTCGAGAACGACGACCTCTGGAATCTCCGCGAGCGTATCACCGGGAAGATTGCAAAGGCCGTCCGGGCCCGTGACCTGTGGGAAAAGATCGTCATGAGCGCATGGAAATGCGCCGATCCGGGCCTGCAGTTCGACAGCACCATCAACGAATGGCATACCTGCCCGAAAAGCGGCCGCATCAATGCAAGCAATCCGTGCTCCGAGTACATGTTCCTCGACGATACGGCGTGCAACCTGGCGAGCCTCAACCTGATTCATTTTATCGACGAGGCGACCGGCAGGGTGAAAATCCATGACCTGCGCCACGCGTCGAGCCTCTGGACGATCGTGCTCGAGATTTCCGTGCTGATGGCCCATTTCCCCTCAAAGGATATCGCCCGCCTGAGCTACGAGTACCGGACACTCGGCCTCGGGTTCGCCAACCTCGGCACCGTGCTGATGGTGCTCGGCATTCCCTACGATTCGCCAAAGGCGCTTGCCCTCTCCGGGGCGATTGCCTCGATCATGACCGGCCAGGCTTATGTGACCTCCGCCGAAATGGCCCGCGACCTCGCTCCGTTCGACGGCTACAAGTCAAATGCTGACGACATGCTCAGGGTCATCCGCAACCACCGCCGTGCCGCGCACAATATTTCCGAAGAGGAGTACGAAGGGTTGACGGTCAAACCGCGCGGCATCGATTCTGAATACTGTCCCCGTGAACTATTCGAAGCTGCGGGCCAGGTCTGGGACCAGGCGCTCGAACAGGGCGAAATCTACGGTTACCGAAACGCTCAGGTCAGCGTCATAGCTCCAACCGGCACCATCGGCCTCGTCATGGACTGCGATACTACCGGCATCGAGCCCGAGTTCGCCATCGTGAAGTTCAAGAAACTTGCCGGCGGCGGCTATTTCAAGATCGTCAACCAATCGGTACACAAGGCGCTCGAACGGCTCGGCTACAACACATTCCAGATCGACGATATAGAGCATTACTGCAAAGGGCACGGTACCCTCGCCGGTTCGCCCGCCATCAACCGGCAGTGGCTCAAATCGCGCGGCTTCACCGACGACAAGATCGAAGCTGTCGAATCGCAGCTCGAGACGGTATTCGATATCAGGTTCGCCTTCAACAAATGGATCCTGGGCGAGGAGTTCTGCAATTCGCTCGGGTTCAGCGATCAGCAGCTCAACGACCCGGATTTCGACATGCTGCAGGCGCTCGGGGCGACAGCGGAAGATGCCGAAGCTGCCAACGACTACGTCTGCGGCACGATGACCATCGAAGGTGCTCCGCACCTCAGGCTCGGCGACCTTTCGGTGTTCGACTGCGCCAGCAGGTGCGGCAAGAAAGGGAAACGGTACATCGGGCACATGGCCCATGTCCGCATGATGTCAGCCGTGCAGCCGTTCATCTCCGGGGCGATATCAAAGACCGTCAATATGCCGGGAACGGCTACCACCAGCGAAATCGGAGAGGTCTACCAGTCCGCATGGCAGCATATGGTCAAGGCGATCACGATCTATCGCGATGGCTCAAAGCTTTCGCAGCCGCTCAACATTTCGAGCTATCAGGACCTCGACGAAGTCGTCATGCTCGGCAACGAGGAAACCCTCGATGAAACCAGAGGACCGAAAGAGGTCCAGGAACGCATTGTCGAGCGGGTCTACCACCGTTCGGAACGCAGGCACCTTCCAAAACGCCGCAAAGGCTACATCCGTGAGGCATATGTCGGAGGCCACAAGGTGTTCCTTCGCACGGGCGAATACGAGGACGGCACGCTTGGTGAAGTCTTCATCGACATGTACAAGGAGGGTGCATCATTCA
The DNA here is from genome assembly GCA_903928225.1 of uncultured Chlorobiaceae bacterium. Classification (GTDB taxonomy): domain Bacteria; phylum Bacteroidota; class Chlorobiia; order Chlorobiales; family Chlorobiaceae; genus Chlorobium. The sequence continues at coordinate 13,946 of CAIYPU010000079.1, read as the reverse complement.
AGGGCCTGCTCAACTGTTTCGCCGTGCTTGCTTCGAAGGCGCTTCAGTACGGCATGCCGCTGGAAGAGCTTGTCGACAGCTTCACCTTCACGAGGTTCGAGCCTGCAGGCGCAGTCCAGGGACATAATGTCATCAAGAATTCCACCTCCATCCTCGATTACGTTTTCCGTTCGATCGGGTACGATTACCTCGGCCGCAAGGATTTCGTCCATGTGAAAGCGGTTGATGAAGTGGTGGAACCCGACAGCGACACAAAACTGAAAACGAACGGGGTTTCGCCGGCCCAGGCGGAACTGTTCGAGCCCGAGATTGTGGCGCACGACCAGCCTGGACTTTCGGCGGCGCGCAAAAGCCAGGTCTACCAGGCCAAAGTCCAGGGTTATACCGGTGAGCAGTGCGAAAACTGCGGTTCGATGCGCGTCAAGCAGAACGGGACCTGCAAGGTGTGCGAGGATTGCGGGATGACCACCGGATGCTCGTGAAGTATCAGTTTTTTTCCTGTTGCGCGGTTTGATTGCTGCGTTGGGCGGTGCTCGAAATCCTCATGTACTTCGAGTACATTCCGGTTTCTCCGCTCCGTCCGCCTTGCCCTCGAACCGCTCACGACAGAAAAAAACGGATACTTTCCTTCTGTTGCGCGGTTCGAAAGCATCGTTGTCCCGACAAGCCGGGATTCCGGTTTTGATATTGTCGGTCTGATCGGACTGCATTGCTTGCGATGTCATAAAAAAGGCCCTTGAATTATATTCGGTTCAAGGGCCCTTTTTTTGCATGATCAGCTTTGTGCGGCGGGCCTGAAACCGGTGGCCGACGGCTCCATGGTGGTTTCGGCGACGGTGAAGTTCGATATCCGCAGGGTCCTGGAAGGGGAGTGGCGGACCAGTTCGTAATCGTGCGTTCCGATGAGCACGGTGATGCCCTGCCGGTTGATCCGCTTCAGGTACTCGAGGATCTCTATCGAGGTATCGGGATCGAGGTTTCCTGTCGGTTCGTCGGCTATGACGATAACGGGTTCCCGGACAATCGCCCTGGCGATCGAGACCCTCTGCTGTTCGCCGCCGGAGAGGCAGCGGGGCATCTGGCCTGCCGCATGCTCCAGCCCGACGCTCGAGAGCGCATGGCGCACCTTGCCTTCGATGAGGTTCTCCGCCGTTCCGGTCACCATCAGGACAAACGCGAGGTTCTCATAGACGTTCCGGTCCTCCATCAGCCTGAAATCCTGGAAAACGATACCGAGTTTCCTGCGGAGCATCGGTATTTCCCTTTTCCTGATGGTCCGTGAACTGTAACCGGCGATGTGTATTTCCCCTTTCTTCGGCTTGACATCCATGTAGAGCGACCTGAACAGCGTCGTCTTGCCGGTTCCGCTTTTTCCAACAAGGTAGACAAGCTCGCCCGGCTGGATGCTGAAGTTCAGGTTTTTCAGTATGGGTCTGTTCTGGAGCTCGATATCGACGTCGATGAATGAGATCATTGATGGAGGATTGTTTGTGTTCTGTTTTCCGCGATCGTGATCGCAAGATGCGTTGCTTCGAGAAAGCTCCTCTCCGATGCGACCCCCTTGCCCGCGATATCGAAACTTGTTCCGTGGTCGGGTGATGTCCGTACGATGGGCAGGCCGAGCGTGACGTTGACCCCCGTATCGAAGGCAAGCAGTTTGAACGGCAGGAGGCCCTGGTCGTGGTACATCGCCACGATGATATCGAAGTTCCGGTAATTACCCGAACCGAAAAACCCGTCGGCGGCAAAAGGACCTTCGATCCTGAGACGGGATGAGAGGCGGTTGATGCATGGCGACAGTATTTCCCGTTCTTCGCTGCCCATGACGCCGCCGTCAGAGGCATGGGGATTGAGGCCGAGCAGCGCGATGCGTGGCGAGGCCATCAGGAAATCCATCTGCAATGAATCGGCAAGATCGCTCAGGAAGTGGTCCAGGTCCATTGTTCTCAACAGGGAGGGGACCCGTTCGATCGGTTCATGGATGGTCGCGAGGGCTACTTTCAGCCCGGAAGCATTGTCCGCGAACATCATGCAGGGCGAAGGGACCCCGAACATCGTTCCGAGGAACCCGGTATGCCCGGTTTCACGGTAACCGGCAAGACCTATCGCTTCTTTGTTCAGGGGGGCGGTCACGAGCGCATCGCAAATCCCGATATCACAGAGTTCGGCTGCCGCCCTGAGCGATTCCATGGCTATACGGCCTGCATCTGCCGAAAGGTTGCCAGGTTCTACCGTTTCGGGTTCGCCGATACTGAGTACCGGCAGGACCCCTTCTCCGAATCCGGCAGTGTGAGGGAGCATCGCGGCGTCGGCCAGGCATTTCAGCTTTACGGATATACCCAGCTTGTGGCTGTAATATTCCATGACCGAGCAGGAGCCTGCGACAAGAAACGAATGACCTGAGCCTTGCAGTTTACGGAAAGTTTTCAGGATGATTTCCGGCCCGATACCGTTGGGATCACCCGTCGTCCAGACGATGCGCATGGTTACAGCCTTTTGTAGGCGTTTGCGATTTTTTCATCCTCTTTGACTCCTCTGATGCCGAGGAAAAGCAGCACCGGTTCGGGAAGCATCGAATAGAGCCCTGCTCCCGGACTGTGGCTGACGACTGTTCCAAGTGCGAGGAAATGCTGGTTCATGAAGTGCGCAGCCGCCAGTCCCGAGAAAAAGTCGAGTACGAAAAACACTATTGCGGCAATGATAAGCCTTGTCTGGAGAGCACGGTTTTTGAACTGGAAGACCGCAATCAGGGCCATGAGTGCAGTAAGCGGAGAAAAAACGGTTCCGGCGAAGCACGATACCGTGTAGGTTATATCGGCGATCTGCGATGCACCGAAGTCGGAAACAATGAAAAGGTGGTCCGAGCTGAAGCTCCAGAATGGGAGAAACATGCTTGACGCGGCCAAAAGTGCGGCAAGGAAGAGGTAAAGCGTCTGGATTCTGGCTAACATGGTTTCAGGGATTTAAATCTTTGTAACTGCCTGGAACAATATAACACAATGCGGGGAATTGAGGTCCCGGTACCATGAGGGGAGGCGACACTTTTCATGAATCCTGCCTTACTCCCCTGAATATCGCGGAAATCGGGGGAAAACTTCAGTCAGCAAGGTTGAAGCGAGAGAGGTAAGCTTTGATCGACTGGTGCTTTCCAAGCCCGAGTTTTTTATGCAGGCGGTAGCGGATGCTCTCCATTCCTCTTTTCGTTATGCCGAGGGAACGGCCGATCTCTTCGGTATCGTAATTCTTCCGGACCAGCATGCTTATTTTCAGTTCGCGCTGGTTGAGGTTCGGGTGCCTGTTCTGAAGAGCGAGGATGAATGCGGATTCCGGTTCCGACAAACCGTTCTGCAGGTTTATTTCGATTTCTTCGGTTTCAAGAAGGCTCTGGCAGAGACCGAGCATTTTCTTTTTCTGCCGTGTTTCGATGTCGATACTCTGAATGTGTTCGAGCAGTTTCCGCAAAGCGGTCATCTTTTCGGTAAAGGAGCGGGACAATCTCGACAGTTCGGTTTCATGGCAGGTAATGACGGATTTCAGTTCCAGGATCTCCTTTTCCTGCTGCTGGGTGGTTTTCTTGTTCAGTTCCCCCTGTGCGTTCATTTTGATGTTCATGTGGGCAATCCGGCATTCAAACTCTTTTTTTACCTCCAGGTATTCTTTTTTCTTTTCACCTTCCTTTGTGACAAGGTCACTTCGGATCTCTTCGAGCAACCTGAAATAGGGATAGTATTTATTCTCCAGTGGCGGCACGGGAACTGGTTCCTCGAGCATGTTCAGCCAGGTAAGTTTTGCTGCTGACTCGAGGAAACGGTGCTTAATCTGGTCGTCTTCGTTTCTGTTTTCGAGAATGTTGAAATCTTTTCTGCCGGAAATCACCTTTTCCAGGACATCTTCATAGGATTCCGCCAGGATGAACTGCATGTTCTGGGGGACGACGGCAGCAAGGGATTCGACGAGGATGCGCAGCGATCTGCCGACATTGAAGAGGCCTACGGTTCTAAGCGGCGGTTTCCAGTTGTAGAGGAGGTTTGCGATTGAATGTTTGTAGTTGCACGTGATTTCACGGACACTTGACAGATCCATGATGACATTGAACGGCTTGAGGTGGAGGCCTGTTTCGTTCAGGACCGTTTCCAGAAGGTCGTTGTCGACCGAGTTGAGGATGATATCCTGATCGGTTTCAAACCAGTAATGGATAATGTTGCCGTTAATGACGTTTATATGTTTTATACAGCCTTCCTCGGGGTGGTTTTTACGCCAGTGGCCCTTATCGGTGATCTGCAGCTTCATCGGATTGTTTATCATCGTTTTTTGTCCCGGGTTATCAACTGTTATCCTTTGCATGGGCAATTTTTTTCATTCGGTAAAATATCAGTGTCGGTATTATCGAAGCGGCATTGCCGCATGAAGGAGTGTATGCAGTGACCAACGTTTTATCCTGGATTTTCCAGAGCGCGGCACAAGAAGCGCGGGAACTGTCCGGATATGTATTACAGGTGTAATAACGCAATTTCTTATGAAAAGAACAATGTTTTTTTACTTTATTTTATCGCCAAATACTGTTATTGTCGCTTATATTACGCCGGAATGCAAGAATGCCAACATGCCGAACACTGGCGGCATCTATGCTTTGAAGGGGATCAGGAGTTCCGAATGAAGCGGGGGCAGCTCTAACGGCAGGAGGTTACTGTTCGAGAAGTGTTTCGAGGCCTTTTACAATATACTGCGCAGCCCCTTTCCGTTCATCGACGAACCGGGCGGCGGCACTTCCGGCCTTGTTCCTGCAGTGCGGGTCGGTTGTATAGTCTTCAAGTTTTTTTTTCAGGTCTCCGGCGGTTTTGACAACGGTTCCGCCACCCGTTGCTACAAGGGCTTCAGCTTCAGGTGAGTTATGGATTCGCGGACCGAAAAGCACGGGAATCCCGAACACCGCCGGTTCAAGGGTGTTGTGCACGTTGACGCCGAATCCTCCGCCGACATAGGCTATTGACGCGATCGAATAGAGTTCCAGGAGGAAACCGGTCTGATCGACGACAAGAACGCTTCGATCCGGATCGAATCCGGGGCCGAGGACGGAAGCCCTGGTGCAAGTTATCGACCGGCTTTCGAGGAGACCGCAGAGCCGGTCGATGTTATCAGGGTCCACCTTGTGAGGGACAAGGATAAGGTCCGGTTTGTTTTGCAGCTGTGTCCATGCCTCCACCAGCAGTGTTTCGTCTTTTTCCCATACACTGCCGCCAACAAGCACGGTGCGGTCAGCGAAATATTTTCTGAAGTTTTCGACTTTACCGGTTTCCCTGCTTCTGCGGATGACCTGGTCGAAGCGCGGATCGCCCGCGGTTTCGGCCTGCATGCAGCCGAACAGCTGCCTGAACGTAACGGTATCCTTGTCCGACACGGTCCAGATGCGATCGAACAGCGAGAAGACGGCGCGGTAAAACTCGTTCAGGATCGGGTTGTGGTATTGCGATGCGCTCTGGAGGACCGCGGCGGCAAGCACGACGTTCGCTCCGTGTTTTTTTGCCGCCATGAGGTGGTTTGGCCAGAAGTCATAACGCATCAGCATCATGATGTCCGGATCGAGGAGCTTCACCAGGCGCTTCGCATTGGCAGCGGTATCTGCAGGCAGGTAGAAGACGGCGTCCGCATCGGGATAATTTCTGCGGGCGTTGAACCCCGAATCGGAAAAAAAGGAGACAACGACCGAAAGGTCAGGATACTTTTCCTTCAAAGCCGTTATGACGGGGCGGGCCTGTTCGAATTCCCCGACTGAGGCCGCATGGACCCAGAGCCTTGCCTTTGCAGTCTGAATGCCGTACAGTTTCTGTTCGAGTTCTTCGAAGATTCGGTCCCGGAGGGTGAAAAAATTACGCAGTCTGGGAGAAAAAGGAGCAAAAAGTCTCGCTATGCCTGCGATTAGAGGGAAAAACACCGAGTATGCAAAGAGTGCCGGTTTGCGCATGAAGAATCAGATTTACGGTATGCTGGTTTCAAGGTACAAATAATTTTATGCTTTCGGACAGTGCTGTGAAGTGTTCGCAAGCCTGTTGTCCGGACTGCTGCAGCGGATCGGAAAGCCTCATGGCCGTTCGGCGGGCGAGGTGGCGATCGCATGGCCACTGCGGTATCCGGCAGTTACCGGCGCGATTGTCGACGGGCGCAGCGCTGAACAGGGGGCGGGGTGTTGCCGGAGCGGCGGAATTCAGGCTCCGCTGCGAAGAACTCGGCGGGATAAAGGCGTTTATCGAGGCTATGCCTGCATAATTATCATGCCGGAATTTCAACGTCGGGGAGCCATTTTTTCAGCAGGTCCTTCAGCGAGTTTATCAGGAATGGCTTGGTAAGGAAATCGTTCATTCCCGCTTTCAGGCAGTTTTTCCTGTCTTCCTCGGTCGCATTCGCGGTTATGGCGATAATCGGCACATTCCGGCGAATGATGCCTGTCGCAGTGTTTCTGATCTCCCTTGTCGCCTCGATGCCACTCATGACAGGCATCTGAATATCCATGACCACAAGATCGTATGCTTCTTTTTTAAGCGTTTCAACAGCTTCCAGTCCGTTCGATGCGACATCGACCCTGCAGGGAAGTTTCCTGAACATCGCCAGCGCGACCTGCTGGTTGATGATATTGTCTTCCACAAGCAGGATTTTCGCCTCTTTTCCGATCGCCCCGGTTACGGTTATTTCTTCGCCATTACCCGCAGGTTCCATTAACCGGGTGCCGTCATCTCCGATCGCCGATTTTCCGCTTTGCAACGGTTTGATGAACGGTATCAGGAACCAGAAATCCGATCCTTCATGTTCACGGCTGTCAATGTTGAGCTTACCGCCCATGAATTCAATGAGCTGCTTCGAAATGGCCAGTCCAAGTCCGGCCCCGCCTTCCTTTCTCGTCGAAGAGGCATCGAGCTGGGTAAAGCGCTGGCTGATCAGCTCCCTTTTTTCTTCCGGAATGCCGATACCGGTGTCTTTAACGGAGAAGCGGAGGACGATTTCGTCGTCAGGTTCCGAATCAGTGCCGACACTGATCGATATTTTCCCCTGGTAGGTGAACTTGATGGCGTTCTGGACCAGGTTGATCAGTACCTGCCTGAGGTAGACAGGGTAACCGTTCAATACCTCCGGAACGGTTTCGGCGACAGCATATTCGAGCTGAAGGTTCTTTTTGCTCGCGTTGCCGAAAAGCAGCGATGTTATGTCCTTGCACAGGGACCTGACATTGAACTCCGACTGTTCTTTTTCGAGCTGTCCGGACTCGATCCTGCTGAGGTCAAGGATGTCGGAGATGAGCTGGTGAAGCTGCCGTGTGCTTATCTGTATGGTTTCGGCGAACTGCTTCTGTTCCTCGTTGAGCGGCGTGCCCAGCAGAAGTTCGGTCATGCCGATGATTGCATGCAGGGGTGTCCTGATTTCATGAGACATGTTGGCGACAAACTCGCTTTTCGCCTTGCTGGCGGTTTCCGCCTCTATTCTGGCTTTTTTGAGGTTCTCGATCAGGATCTGCTGGATCTGTTCCTTCTCCTCGACATTTTTTTTCTCGATAGAAAGCCGTTTGTTCAGAAATCGGGCGTTTGTCAGTGCCTCCTCGATTTTCTGCTTTTGCTCCTTTTCGTTTTTCTGGTGTTCCCTCAGATCGTTGTTGAGGAGAGAGATTATGGTATAGAGGTCGTACAGTGGATGGTCCGGCGAAACAAGGGTTTTCTGTTCGTCTACAACATAGAATTCGTCGAAAAAAATATGTCCGCAGACCGCTGCGAATTTATCGATCTCATCCTGCGATATAGTGATGGGGTGCGCTTTCTCGGCAGAAATGTAACCCTTTTCAGAATTGATGAGGCTCAGGGCATCTTCGGCAGATGCAACGAAAACGAACTTCTGGCGGACATAGGATGCGAACAGCCGGAGCATGGTTTTCAGAAGCAGGGATGCTCCGCAGATTATTGTGATGACCGGACGGCAGTTGTATGTTTCATTCAGGCTGTTGAGTGAGTTGGCGTAAAGTTTTCTGGTGCTGACGCTTGCCTTGATCACGGCACTGTAGTCGGCAATCCTGATATAGTCGCAGTTGCGAAGCAGATTGCTCTGAAACAGCACATTGAGGGTTTCTATCGCTTTTTTCGCAGATTCAAGCTGTATGTCGCCACCGAGGAACGTGATGAAGAGTTTGCCGGGAATGACGCCGTTCCGGTAGAAGACTCCGGTTTCCGGGTCTTCGAACTGCCATTCAGGCCTGAATTCCACCATGTCCATGGTGATGGGCATGCCCGGGATGTATTTTCCTTGTTCGCGGTTCATCGAAAATTACTTTGCGTGATCATCTTTTTCCCGAAGCGAAGGAAAGGCTGTTTTCTATGCGTGAACCATCCCTGAGGGGGGACGAGCCTGGAACCGGCAACGCTCCGGATACAAAGCAGGGCAGGCATTTCCTCAACGCGTCAGGCAAAAAGCCCGATGGCTTCCTGGATGGTCGTAAAAAATGCTCGTTCGATAAAGACGGGAAGCCATTGGTTGGGGTTGCTCCCGCACAGTTTATTTGCAACAAAAGAATATTCACCGTAATGTAATGCAAAAATTCCAAAAAAGAGAGAAGCTGGAATTCCTGCATCGGTTGGGGATGTTCTACATGCGGAACTTGCGGTAGTCGATATCGAACTTTTTCACCCGGAGCCCCATGATGCGGTCAGAGAGCCCCAGTTGGCTTGCTGCGCGGGACATGTTGCCCTTGGTGCGCTTGAGCGCCTCGATGATCATCTCTTTTTCGATGGCATCGAGTTTCTGCTGCAGGGAGCCGGTGTATGGCGTCCCGCTCGATTCAGCTGTCTGCAGTGAGGGTGGCAGGTGATAGCCATGGATTACGTTGTCCTCGCTCAGGATGACCGCCCTTTCGATGCAGTTCTGCAGTTCACGGACATTTCCCGGCCAGTGGTATCTCATGAGCATGTCTATGGCGGTGGTCGAAATACGTCGTACGCCCTTGTGGTTCATGGCGTTGTATTTCTCGACGAAATAATCGGCGAGCAGCAGGATGTCGGTTTTCCGTTCACGCAGCGGCGGGACCGTAATCGGGAAAATATTGAGCCGGTAATAGAGGTCTTCCCTGAAAAGCCCCTGCCTGGTCAGCTCTTCGAGGTTGCGGTTCGTTGCCGCGATAATCCTCACATCGGTTTTTATGGTTTTCGATCCACCAACCCGTTCAAACTCTTTTTCCTGCAATATCCGCAGAAGCTTGGCCTGGATGGGCAGGCTCAGTTCACCGACTTCGTCAAGGAAGATCGTTCCCGTGTGGGCCAGTTCGAACCTGCCCCTCCTTGTGGCCGCGGCCCCGGTGAAGGCGCCTTTTTCATGCCCGAAAAGCTCGCTTTCGACGATACTTTCCGGCAGGGCTGCGCAACTGAACTTGATGAACGGTTTTTCCGCACGTCGGCTCCGGTAGTGGATGGCACTCGCGACAAGTTCCTTGCCTACGCCGCTTTCACCCAGGACGAGGGCAGTGGCGCTTGTCCTGGCAATCTTGTCGATCATTTTGTAGAGCCCGAGCATCGGTTTCGCGTTTCCGATGATGTTTGCAGGTCTTGAAGTATCTTCGGGCGGAGCGGTTTCCAGCTCGGCGGATAAGATCTGCTGCTGGACGGGAACATTCGAATTCCTGTTCTCCCTGGCCTTTTTCGTGCTCTCCTCGAAGGCGAGCTGTTTCAGCCGTACCGCCTGTGAAATCATTGCGGCTATGATGGACAGCTGGTCCACATAGTGCTGAAGAAGGTCCATGCGGGCTTCCCGGACTTTCGATTTTTTTATGTTTTCCGGCAATGAAGTCTCGTTCAGCTGATGGTCCGCACTGAGGGTGCCGATGATTTCCATTCCATCCTTGATCGGTATGCAGATGAAGCAGAGCCCGTCTTTTTTCGCCCTAGCCCTTGAACGCGTGCGGTCGAGGAACAGCGGCTCATCGTTGATGTTCGGTACTACAACGGTTTTTCCGTTTTTCACGACCTGCCCTGTGATGCCTTCTCCGATACGGTATCGCCCCCTCTCTTTTTCTTCCCTGGTAAGGCCGAACGATTCGTTGATCACGATTTCACCTGTCTGACGGTTCAGGATGGTGATCATGCCGCGAAGCATGTTCAGGTGTTCCGACATGATGAACAGGACCAGCCGGAGCACCTTGCCGATATCCTCCTCGTTCGAGATCGTCCGGCTGACTTCCGCAAGCAGACTGATGGTGTCGTTATCCCGTTCCCTCGTTAATAGCATGGCGATGTAAGGTGAATATCCGTGTTACTGCAAGTGTTTTCTGTAAATAGACTCGATTTCGTCCGGCATGAGCGTGCGCTTTTTTTCGCCAGCCGTTTTTCTGACTGTTTCCAGCATCCGTCCCGCTTCTTTTCTTGAAATCAGGATTCCTCGCAATGAGAAAAAGTGCTGCAGCGATGCGCTGCCTGAATGTTTGCCGATAACGAGCTCGTAATCCTTCCGCCCGACTTCGGCAGGCAGAAAAGGCTGGTAAGCGAGTGGATCTTTAAGCAGCGCGGCGCAGTGGATCCCCGATTCATGCAGGAATGCCGATTTTCCGATAACAGGTTTCTGATCGATGATATCCCTGCCGGCAGCCTTGCTGACCGTTGCGCACAGATGGGCAAGCTTTGTGGTGTCGATGGTCGTCTCATACTTCCCTGAGCATTTGAGGGCCATGGCAAGTTCCTCGAGCGCAGCGTTTCCTGCCCGTTCTCCGAGCCCGGTCACCGATACGCTGACAGCCCGGCAACCCGCTTCGAGGGCGGTGAAGGCGTTGGCTGTCGCCATGCCCAGGTCGTTATGGGCATGGAACTCCACGGGAATTCCAAGTGCTGCTTTCAGACGTCCTGCCGATGCGAGAATGGAGGTCGGGGTCGATATTCCTACGGTGTCGGCTATCCTGACCCTCCCTGCCCCGCTGGCTTCCGCATCGAGACAGAAGCTTTCGAGCGCTTGCTGTTCCGTGCGTGTCGCATCCTGGGCTCCAACACTGACGAACGAAAAATATTTTTTCGCTTCGGCGATCATGGTCCTGAGCTCACGGTGCAGCCAAATCCTGTCTTTATTCATGAGCCGGAGGTAGAGGTCCGAAACCGGAAAGCTGATATGGACCGCATCGGTACCGCATGCCGCCGCATCGCGGATATCCTCGAGCTTTGCACGTGACCAGCAGGTAAGGCGGGTGGGAAGCCGCATCAGGGCGATGTCCCCGATAACGTTCTTTTCCTCCCGGCTGATCGCCGGATAACCGATTTCCAGTTCGTTCACCCCGGCATCGGCAAGAAGCCAGGCTATTTCCGTTTTTTCTGCGCTGCTGAACGCTACTCCTGGAGCCTGTTCCCCGTCACGGAGCGTCGTATCGATTATCCACGGTGTGAGACGCAATCCGTTCTTCATCTTTTCAGGCATATCCCATACTCTCCTGTTAACTGCCTCTCTTTTCGAGCCCTGTACAGTATTCCGTATAAATGTTCTTATTTAAGAATTTCAGGTTCAGTACCTGAAATAATAAGGGTAATATATTGAATTAATGTATTAATTAAGACTAAAATCTACAGCAATGTGTGTTTTTTTTGCTTTTTTGTCTGTTTTTGTCTCTTTTCCGTTGCCAGCTTGTGCACCGGCAAACCTTGTTCCGTTCAGATGAGAGGGTGAGAACGGATACTTTTCGGTTGCGCTGAAAAGAAAAATGTTTTATATTAGACTAAATTAGTCTTATTTATTTTCATCAAACAAACGTTATCAAAGGGAGAATATCATGAGTGTACTGGTTGGCCGCAAGGCTCCGGATTTCGATGTGGCGGCAGTTACAGGGGGAAATCAGTTTGCGGATTCCTGCAAGCTTTCCGATTACAAAGGGAAGTACGTGGTGCTGTTTTTTTATCCGCTCGATTTTACGTTTGTCTGTCCTACCGAACTGCATGCGTTCCAGGACAAGCTTGAGGAGTTCACGAAGAGGAATGTCGAACTGATCGGCTGTTCGGTCGACTCGAAGTTTTCGCACCACGCATGGCTTCGCACACCCCGGAACAGGGGAGGTATAGAAGGAGTGACCTACACGCTTCTTTCCGACATCAACAAGACGGTTTCCCGTGATTACGACGTGCTGCTCGAGGATGCGGGTGTTTCGCTCAGGGGCTTGTTCCTTATCGACCGGGATGGCATCGTCCGGCATCAGGTCGTGAACGACCTTCCGCTGGGCCGCAATGTCGATGAGGTGCTCAGGATGATCGATGCGCTTCAGTTCACCGAAGAGTTCGGAGAGGTCTGCCCCGCGAACTGGAACAAGGGTGCCAAAACCATGAAACCTGACGATGAGGGGCTGAAGGATTTTTTCAAGGACGCCTGACCGTCAGCCTCGAGGGTCCAACCTCTGTTCTTATCTGGTGAATGGAGGTACGTATTCCGGAAATTCCACGATCGGCTGGAATTTCCGGAATCAATTTTTTTAAAGGGAGGTCCGAGCCCGGATCAGTATGCTTTCGCAAAGACCGCCTTGTGCGCGGCAGGTTTCCCGGAAAAAACACAGGTGCCCGGTTTCAGGATGTCGTACCGGGCAATATATTCTTCTTCTTCAGGGATGACCCTGATGGTGGCCTTCGTCGCTTCCTTGATTTTCGCCTCGGTTTCCGCCGTTCCGTCCCAATGGGCGATCACGAACCCTTTTTCCACCTTTTCGCGGAACTCATCCCAGTCCGAGACTTCGAAGGTATTATCGGTGCGGAACTGCAGCGCCTTGTCGAACATGCTCTGCTGGATGGTATTGAGGATTTCGCTGACGTTGCTGACGAAGGTATCGTCAAGCACGAGCTCTGTTTTTTCGAGCGTGTCGCGGCGTGCGGCGATACAGATGTTTTTTTCGATATCCCTCGGACCGAGTTCGATACGCAGCGGAATGCCCTGCAGTTCGTATTCAGCGAATTTCCAGCCGGGCGAGTTCTGTTCGCTGCTGTCGACAAACGAAGGAATGCCGTTTTTCCTGAGGGATGCGGCAATGGCTTCTGCACGTTCGATAACGGCGGCCTTGTCCCCTTTCATGATCGGGATGATGACGACCTGGCGTGCTGCAAGCTTGGGAGGAAGCACCAGCCCGCGGTCATCGGAATGGGCCATGATCAGTGCTCCGATAAGCCTGGTCGAAACCCCCCAGCTCGTAGCCCAGACATAGTCGAGTTTTCCTTCTTTCGTCTGGAACTGGCAGTCGAAAGCCCTGGCGAAATTCTGTCCGAGGTTGTGCGATGTGCCTGCCTGGAGCGCCTTCGTATCCTGCATCATGGCTTCGATGCACCAGGTTTCCACCGCTCCGGCGAATTTTTCGCTGTCGGTTTTCCTGCCCATGATGACCGGCATGGCCATATACTCTTCCGCAAAGGTTTTATAGACATTGATCATCCGCAGCACTTCCTCTTGCGCTTCCTCCTGTGTGGCGTGGGCGGTGTGACCTTCCTGCCAGAGGAATTCGGCCGTCCTCAGGAAAAGGCGCGTTCTCATCTCCCAGCGGACCACGTTCGCCCACTGATTGATGAGGATGGGGAGGTCGCGGTACGACTGGATCCATTTCTTGTAGGACGACCATATGATCGTTTCGGATGTGGGGCGCACATAGAGCTTTTCACTGAGCTCTTCTCCACCTCCGTGCGTTACGACCGCGCATTCGGGAGCGAACCCTTCGATGTGTTCCGCCTCCTTCGCAATGAAGCTTTCAGGAATGAAGAGAGGAAAATAGGCATTGACATGGCCGGTTTCCTTGAACATCCTGTCGAGGGCGGCCTGCATTTTTTCCCAGATTGCATATCCGTTGGGGCGTATGACCATACAGCCCCTGACGTCGGAATAGTCCGCGAGTTTCGCCGACCTTACCAGGTCGATATACCACTGGGAGTAATCCTCGCTTCTTGTTGTGATCTTGTCTGCCACGTTGCCGTCAGATAATG
>CAIYPU010000078.1 GCA_903928225.1 uncultured Chlorobiaceae bacterium | reverse complement strand
TTTCTCTGGTTCAACACCAATCCGGCCGAAATCATCATGGGCGATACCGGTTCGCTCGCACTGGGGAGCGCCATAGCGGTCATAGCGCTTCTTATCAAGCAGGAGCTGCTCCTGCCGGTGCTTGCGGGGGTTTTCCTGATCGAAACCCTTTCGGTTTCCCTGCAGGTGCTTTATTTCAAGTATACGAAAATGAGGACCGGCCAGGGAAAGAGGATTTTTCTCATGGCGCCGCTCCACCATCATTTCCAGCTCAAGGGGTGGCCGGAACAGAAGATAGTCATCAGGTTCTGGATCCTGGCCATTCTGCTTCTGCTTGCAAGTCTCATGACCCTGAAACTGAGGTAACGCCGCGATGAGAGTATCGGGAAAGAAGGTTACGGTCCTCGGGGCCGGAAAAAGCGGCACGGCTGCAGCCCTGCTGCTGCGGAGTGAAGGTGCTGAGGTGTTCCTGAGCGAGCTTGGCAGGATCCATGACGCCGAGGCTTCGAAACTCAGGGATGCGGGCATAGAATTCGAAGAGGGAACCCATTCGGAGCGTGTTTTCAATGCCGATTTTTCGGTGGTCAGTCCAGGCATCCCGCCAACGGCCCCGGTGGTGCGGACCATGCAGCAGAGAGGTGTCGGGCTCTTCAGCGAAATTGAGATCGCCTCGCTGTTCTGCCGTGCGCGGATTGTGGGGATAACGGGCACCGACGGGAAAACGACGACCACGACACTTGTGCACCGGATCTGCGAAACGGACGGAAAGGCCAAAGGGTATCGCTCCGTCGCTGCAGGCAATATCGGGGTCCCATTTTCATCCGTGGCGAAGGAGTTGGGGGCAAAGGACATCGCCGTCGTCGAACTGAGCAGCTACCAGCTCGAACGCTGCCATACCTTCAGGCCTGAAGTGTCACTGATCACCAACGTCACGCCGGACCACCTCGACCGGTATGGAGGGGATATCATGCGTTATGCTGAAGCGAAATACAGGATCCACGCGAACCAGACGAAGGGCGACACGCTCATCTACAACGCCGATGATCCGATACTGAGCGGGCATTTCGAACGCGTCACCGGGAGCTTCCCGTTCCGGGTTGTCCCGTTTGCAATCGACAGGGTCCCCGGTTTTCCGGGCGTGTTCCTCGAAGGGGATGCCATCGTCACGACGGTTTCGGGCAATAAGGAACCGGTCATCGATACGTCTGCTTTCCTCAAAAACAGTTTCAGGGGCAAGCACAACGTCTATAATGCCCTTGCCGCCGTTGCAGCAGCCGGGGCGCTCGGTATCGGCAACGCATCGGTTACCGCTGCGCTCGAAGGGTTCCAGGGCGTCGAGCACCGGCAGGAGTTCGTGGCGACTGTCGAAGGGATCGGCTGGGTCAACGATTCGAAAGCCACCAATCTCAATGCCATGCGGCAGGCGCTCGAAGCGCTGCCCGGCAAGGTCGTGCTCATCGCCGGGGGAAGGGACAAGGGTAATGACTATTCTTCCGTCGCCGACCTCGTCCGCCGGAAAGTATCGCTTATTGTGGCGATCGGCGAATCAAGGGAAAAAATCGTTTCGGCGTTCCGCGGCATCGTGGACGTGAAGCCCGCAGGTTCGCTCTGCGAAGCGGTCTCGATTTCCCGCGATGCGGCCGAATCTGGACAGACCGTGCTTTTTTCTCCCGCCTGCGCAAGTTTCGACATGTTCGAGAATTTCGAGGACAGGGGAATGCATTTCAAACAATGCGTCCTTAATCTGCAGCCATGAAAAACTCTCCGGAAGAACGGCCCTCCTTCGAAGCGGAGGACATCGCGCAGCTCCCTGTGCAGTCGTGGGGCGAGGGGATTGCCGGCAAGCTGATGCTGCTCATCATCGCCGTGCTCATGTGCGCCGGTATCGCCATTGTATACAGCAGCGGCGCAGGCTGGGCGGAGAACAAGTATTCGAGCTCCGAATATTTCCTCTGGCGCCAGCTTGTTTTTTCAGCTCTCGGCATCGCGACCATGTTCATGGTTGCCCACATCGACTACCACATATTCTGGAAGACAAGCAAGATCATGCTGTTCGCGAGCATCGTTCTACTTACCGCGCTCCTTGCAATGAAAGCGGTGCACATCATTTCCGGGGCCGCCCGCTGGATCGGTTTCGGGCCGTTGAAATTCCAGGTTTCCGATTTTGCCAAATATGCGGTGATCTTTCATTTTTCAAGGCTGATCAGCGAAAAACAGGGATATATCAAAGACCTCAACAACACCTATTACCCCCTGCTGACCCTTCTGATGGCGGTTGTGGCGCTCGTGGCCCTCGAACCGAATTTCAGCACGGCTTCGCTGATCGCGATTATCGGATTCCTGCTGATGTTCATCGGCGGGGTCAGCATCCGTCACCTGCTTGCAACATTTTCACTGCTCATCCCTATCGCTGCGGTATTTGCCATCGCGGCTCCATACCGGGTCGCCCGGCTCCTTTCTTTTTTCAGCGGTGACGAGAAAGGGTTGAGCTACCAGGTGGTCCAGGCGCTGATCGGGCTTGGCAACGGAGGGCTTTTCGGCCTCGGGATCGGTGCAAGCAAGCAGCGGGAACTCTACCTGCCGCTCTCCTACAACGATTTCGTTTTTGTCGTGGTGGGCGAGGAGTACGGCTTCGTCGGGGCGGTAGCGGTCATCGCGCTTTTTGCCGGCTTCCTCATCTGCGGCCTTATCATCGCAAAGCATGCCCCGGACAATTTCGGCAGGTTTGTCGCATGCGGCATCACCCTTGCAATATCCCTGTTCGCGTTCATCAATATCGCGGTCGCATGCCACCTTCTTCCGACGACAGGCGTCGCGTTGCCGTTCATCAGTTACGGAGGTACCGCACTGCTCTTCAACTCGCTCGGGGTTGGCATACTGCTCAGCATCGCGGGCCACAAGAAACGCATGCTGGAGAAAACGGCCGGAACATCAGTCAATGAAAGGAGTGTCGCATGAACGTGCTGTTTGCCGGTGGCGGGACCGGCGGCCATCTTTATCCCGGCATAGCCATGGCTGAAGAGTTGAAGAAGCTCGTGCCGGGGATATCGGTATCCTTTGCGGGAACGAGTGCCGGGATCGAAGCCACCGAAGTTCCCAGGCTCGGGTACCGGCTCCATCTCATTCCGGTGCGCGGACTGAAAAGAGGGCGTTCGCTGAAGGAGTTGCTGGGTAACATTCAGGTCCTCCTCGATTTTGTCGGGGCGCTCGGCAAGGCGTTCTCGTTCGTGGCAAGGGAAAAGCCCGACGTCGTCGTCGGCACCGGTGGTTTTGTGAGCGCTCCCCTGCTGCTTGCAGCCCAGCTGATGGGAAGGAAGACGCTTATCCAGGAACAGAACGCATTTCCGGGGGTGACGACAAAACTGCTGTCGCTCCTTGCCAGCGAAGTGCACCTGTCCTTCGAGGCTGCCCGGAAGTACCTCGTGAAATCAGGAAAAATACAGGTCTCCGGAAACCCTGCCCGCTCGTTTGTCCCGGTTCCTGCCGAAGAGGCGCGGAAGCGCTTCGGCCTCAGGAAAGAGCGACCGACGCTGCTCGTTTTCGGTGGAAGCCGGGGTGCCCGTTCGATCAACAATGCCGTCCTGTCGATGCTTCCGGCCATCACTGCGTCGTCGAACCTCGTATGGCAGACGGGCAGTGTCGATTTCGAGAGGATAAAGGCGAAGGTCAAACCATCGGATAACCTTTGGGTTGCCCCGTATATCGAGGATATGGGCATCGCATACAGCGCCGCCGACCTTGTCCTCTGCAGGTCGGGGGCATCCACCATAGCGGAAATCACCAATCTCGGCAAGCCCTCGGTCCTGGTTCCCTATCCCTATGCGACGGGCGATCATCAGCGGTACAATGCCATGGCCCTCGTTGACAATGGTGCTGCGCTGCTTGTGGATGACAGCGCGCTCGGTGACCCGTCTGTGCAGGGAAAGCTGCTCGGGCTGCTGCAGGACAACCGTAAACTCGCTTCCATGGGAGAGGCGTCACGAAAACTTGCCTATCCTGATGCGGCGCACCGGCTCGCCTTGCGGATCAAGGCCCTTGCCGGCAACCATTAACCATACGTTTCAACATGGAACTGGGAAAGACAAAAAGCGTTCATATCGTGGGTATTGGCGGCGCCGGCATGAGCGCAATAGCCGAGCTCCTGCTCAAATCGGGTTTCAGGGTGACCGGCTCCGATCTTTCGTCCGGCGAGGTGACCGAAAAACTGGCCGAGAGGGGCGCGGTCATCCATAGCGGCCACCGTGCCGAGCATGTCGGCTCCTGCGATGTGGTTGTCTATTCGTCAGCCGTAAGGCCGAAGGAAAACATCGAGATCATCACCGCGGAGAAGGCTGGCATTCCCGTCATCAAGCGCGACGAAATGCTCGGGGAGCTCATGAGGTACAAATTCGGGATCTGCGTTGCCGGCACGCACGGTAAAACCACGACCACCTCCATGATTGCCACCATGCTCATCGAGTCGGGGGAACGCCCCACTGTGATGATCGGCGGAATATCGGACTACCTCAAAGGGAGCACCGTTGTTGGCGAAGGCAAGTACATGGTTATCGAAGCCGATGAATACGACCGGGCATTCCTGAAGCTTACCCCCACCATCGCCGTGCTGAACAGCCTCGAGTCCGAGCACATGGATACATACGGCACCCTCGAAGAACTGAAACAGGCGTTCATCACCTTCGCCGACAAGGTCCCGTTTTACGGAAAAGTGATCTGCTGCGTCGACTGGCCTGAAATCAGGCGGATCATTCCGTCGATGAACCGGAGATATTCGACGTTCGGCATCGAGGAGCCCGCCGACGTCATGGCCACGGATATCGTTCTTGAAAAGCTGAGCAGCAGGTTTACCATCGAGGCGCATGGCGCCCGCTACCCCGATGTGCGCATCAACGTACCCGGGAAGCACAACGTCCTGAACGCCCTTGCCGCATTTTCCGCGGGTCTCGAACTTGGCATCGAACCCGGCAGGCTCATTTCGGGGCTCGCGGTATACAGCGGCATGAGGAGAAGGTTCCAGGTGAAGTTCGATAACGGGCGCGGTCTCATGGTTGTCGATGACTATGCCCACCACCCTTCGGAAGTGAAAGCGACCGTCAGGGCGGCCAAGGGCGGATGGTTGGACTCGAAGGTTGTCGCCATTTTCCAGCCCCATCTTTTTTCACGCACCAAAGAGTTTGCCGACGAATATGGATGGGCACTGTCACGGGCGGATATTGTCTATATAGCAGATGTCTACCCGGCGAGGGAAAAAGCCGAAGAGTTTCCCGGGGTGAACGGGGAGCTGGTCGCATCGGCCGTGCGCAGGGCGGGAGGAAAACTGGTGGAGTTTTTTTCGGACAGGGCCTCCCTCTTTTCAGCGATAAAGGAACTTGCTTCCGACGGGAACATGCTGCTTTTCATGGGGGCAGGCGACATTACGCACCTCGCGTCAGAGACGGCGGATTTCTGCAGGCAACGTGAAAGTGGAACTCCCGGGTAGGGAACGATGGCTGGCACGCGTCAGAAAAAGGAATATCCGGGAGGCAGCTGCCGGTTCATGAAACGGTCTGTAACGTCGAACGGCCATGCCTGATGAACGATTCGAGCCCGGAGGGGCCCATACAGTCCCGGACTGGCAGGAACCTCCTGCCGATGGAGGGGATGGAGCGCCGGGGAAGCATTCCGGAGGATGGAAGCTGCTGTTCGTTGTTTTCGTTCTGATGACAGGGGCGCTTGGCGGGCTTGCCTACTATGCCGGAAAGTGGAAAAAGGAGGTCGAGGTCCGGCAGATACTTGTCGATGGGGCGACACTCGTACCGGCAGCCGATGTCGTCAATGTCCTGAAGAACTGCAAAGGGCTCAATATGCTGGATGTCGATACCGGCGAACTTCGCAGAAAGGTCCTCCGGTTTCCCTACGTCAGCGACGCCGTGCTTCAGAAAGAGATGAACGGCGTGATCCGGGTAACCCTTCTCGAAAGGCTGCCGGTAGCCAGGACAGTCCTTTACGGCAGGGCCATGGATATCGACCATGACGGAGTTCTTCTGCCCGAGAACAGCCGCATCCGGGCATATTATCCGAAACTGCCGCTCGTTTCGGGGATAAGCCGCATCAGGAGCATGCCGAACGGCCTGCAGCGTATCGACAGCACGGAGGCCGGGCTTGTCGTAGACTTTTTCAACGCCCTTGCAGAGACTGAATACGCAAGCCTGCTCATCAGCGAGTTCCATTATGCCGACAACAACATGAGCTACTGCCTGACGCGCCAGTCACCGACCCGGTTTATTGTGGGTAATGACGGCAACTTCAAGGAAAAGTTGAAAAAATTCGAGATATTCTGGCAAATGGTTGTATCCAAGAAGGGTTTTGATGTATATGAAGCTGTGGACCTGAGGTTCAGGGACAGGGTTTTTACCAGGGATATCAGGGATACTGTTTCCGTCAAGGTACCGCAGCAGGTTTCCCCATGAAAAACATGCAGGAAAATAGAACAATGCTGAAAAGCAATATCGCTGTCGGTCTTGATATCGGGACGACCAAAGTCTGTGTCGTTGTCGCAGAGAGGGACGAGCTGGGAAAGCTCAACGTCCTCGGCAAGGGCCGTTCCAGCTCGGACGGTCTGCAGCGTGCGACAGTCGTCAACATCAACAAGACCGTCACTGCCATAAGGGCAGCTGTAGCCGATGCCGAAAGGGAATCTTCCATCCGCATCCGCGGGGTTAATGTAGGTATTTCCGGAGCGCATGTGCATTGCATCCACAGTAATTCGGAAATCAGCGTCAACCAGACGGGCATCGTCAATGAATCCGATGTGAAACGGTTCCTTGAAAAGGCCAAGACCAATATCCGGTATCTCGACATCGATCACGAGATCATCCATGTCATCCCGCAGGAATTCATCGTCGATGACCAGGAGGGCCTTCTCGATCCGATCGGCATGGCAGGAACTACCATGCGCGGCAGCGCATACATCGTCGTCGGACTGAGGACGAAGATCCGCAATATCAAGCAGTGTATCGAAAAAGCGGGCCTGGAAATCAGCGCTCTTACTTTTGAACCGGTTGCCTCGGGGCTTGCCGTCATGAAGGAGAGCGAGAAAAAAAGTGGTGTCGTGGTCATCGACATCGGCGGGGGGACCACCGAAGTCGCCATATATATCGAAGGCGCGATCCGGTATTCCGAGGTGATCAAGGTCGCGGCCAACGACGTGACCCATGATATCGCGCACGGCGTCAAGGCCCTCTATGAAGTGGCCGAAGAGCTGAAGATCAATCACGGTTGCGCGTACAGCGGCATCAAGGCCGAAGAGGAGGAACTGCTCATCGACGGTATCGAGGGACGTCCGCAGAAAACATTCCCGAAGAGCTCCCTGACCATGATCATCGAGGCGAGGATGATGGAAATCTTCGAGCTGGTTCGGGATTCGCTGAGGCGTTCGGGCTACTATGAATATATCAATGCTGGCGCCATCATCACCGGAGGAGGCTCTCTGCTTCCCGGTACGGAAGAACTCGCGCACGAGGTGCTCGGCCTCGATGTCAGGATCGGTTACCCGGAAGGTGTTTCGGGAGGGATAAAGGATTCGGTCAACAATCCCATATACGCTACGGTCATGGGGCTTGTGGCCCATTCGTTCAAGAACAACCTTTCCGTTGACCACAACATCACCCTTGCGCCGGAACCTCCTGCATCGGAGAAGAAGAAGACCGAGAAGCGGGATGATGATTCCGGCCAGGAACAGAATCCTGCGGGCAAGAAGATTGTGGAACGGATAAAGAAATTCTGGGAACAGCTTTGAGAAGGGAAGTCAACATGCGTTCTAAAGAGGAGAACTGATTTATGGCATTTGAGCTTGATCCCGGCCTGTTCGACAGCGACCAGGGTAAAGGGGTCACCATAAGGATCGTCGGCGTGGGCGGCTGCGGAGGAAATGCCGTGAACAACATGATCGACAGGAAAATCAGCGGTGTTGAATATGTTGTTTTCAATACCGACCGTCAGGCCCTCCTCAATTCGAAGGCGCCCATAAGGGTACAGATCGGCAAGAAGGCCACGAACGGACTCGGCGCCGGCGCCGATCCCGCCAAAGGCCGCCAGGCGGCCGAAGATGACCGCGAGATCATTGCGGCACAGCTGAAAGGCGCCGACCTTGTATTCATAGCAGCAGGCATGGGCAAAGGTACCGGAACAGGTGCTGCCCCGGTCATCGCTTCCATTGCGAGGAACATGGGGATCCTGACCATAGGTGTCGTTACGAGGCCTTTCAATTTCGAGGGTCAGGTCAAGGCCCGTATTGCCGATGGCGGCATAGCGGAACTGCGCAAATATATCGATACGCTTATCCTTGTCGAGAACGAAAAAATCCTCAGCCTTGCAGAGGAAGGGGTAAGCGCAACCGAGGCGTTCAATATGGCGAACGACGTCCTCTACAGGGCGGCAAAAGGTATCGCCGACATCATTACCCGGCACGGGCATGTCAATGTCGATTTCGCCGATGTGCGCAGTATCATGTCCGGTGCCGGCGACGCGGTCATGGGATCGGCCGCCGCTTCCGGTGAACGCAGGGCGCTGAAGGCTTCCTGCGACGCACTCAACAGCCCGCTTCTCGAAGGGGTTTCGGTGGAAGGCGCCAAAGGGGTCCTGGTCAACATCACCGGCGAGGTCACCATGCGCGACATGTCGGACGCCATGAACTATATCGAGGAACAGGTCGGCAGCGAAGCGAAGATCATCAACGGTTATGTGGATGAGCCGCAGGTATCCGGAGAAATAAGGGTCACGGTTATCGTGACCGGTTTCAAGCGAAGGGAGCACGGAGAAACGAAAGAACCTTCACAGCGACATCCGGGCGCATCGGTCAAAGGCCCATGGTTCTCTCAGTCTCCACAGTCCGGAAAACCGGGCATGCCGGTCTATCCGGAACGTCAGGAAGAAGACCGGCGCATTCCGGCATATATCAGGAGGCAGGTTCCCGTAAGTGATCCGAATCATCAGGCTCTCAAGGGCCGGACGGGATTCGATGCCGACCAGGGCCAGCAGGGGCACGGTGACCACGAAGACAGGATACAGAAAGGACTGCCGGGAACACCGGCTTACCTGCGCAGGAAAAACACGGGCAACTGAACTTGCCTTTTTTTTAATCAATACTGTAGTTCATGTACAATCGGACACTCTCCGCAGAAGATGCGGTCGGAAGGATAAAATCGGGAGACAGGGTTTTTTTGCATACAGCTGCGGCCGTGCCGCAAAGACTCATAGACGCGATGGTGCAGCGGGCGCCGGAACTCAGGAATGTGGAGGTCATCAGCCTCCACACGGAAGGTACCGCTCCATATACAAAGCCTGAATATCACGAGAGTTTCAGGATCAACGCGCTCTTTGTAGGAAAGAATGTCCGTTCTGCCGTCCAGCATGGCAATGGCGACGCGATCCCTGTTTTTCTCAGCGATATCCCCTCCCTGTTCCTCAACAACATTCTGCCCCTCGATGTGGCGCTGGTCCATGTCTCCCCGCCGGACCGGCACGGATACTGCTCGCTTGGCGTCTCCGTCGATGTCAGCCTCGCCGCGGTGCATGCCGCGAAGCTCGTCATCGCGCAGGTGAACCCGCATATGCCGCGCACGCATGGAGAAGGGCTCCTGCACATCAGCAAGATCGACGCCATGGTCGAGGTCAATGATCCCCTTCCCGAGCATCCCAGGCACGAACTGTCCGATATAGAGCTCCGCATCGGCAACCATATCGCATCGATCGTCGAAGATGGCGCGACGCTCCAGATGGGCATCGGTGCGATTCCGGACGCGACCCTTGCCGCCCTCACCGGCCACAAGGACCTCGGCATCCACTCGGAAATGTTCTCCGACGGCGTCATCGAACTTGTCGAAAAAGGGGTGATCAACGGCAGGAAAAAGAAAATAAACCGGGAGATCATCGTTTCCAGCTTTCTCGTCGGGAGCAGACGGCTGTACGATTTCGTCGATGACAATCCCCTCGTCGAAATGCTCCCGTCGGATTATGTGAACGACACTGCCCAGATCCGCAAGAACCCGAAGGTAACCGCGATCAACAGTGCCCTGGAAATCGATATGAGCGGGCAGGTCTGCGCCGATTCGATCGGCCAGATGTACTATTCAGGTGTCGGCGGACAGATGGATTTCATCAGGGGCGCGGCCCTTTCCGAAGGCGGCAAGCCGATCATCGCCATTCCGTCGATCACGAAGAACGGCATGTCGAGGATCGTTCCGCAGCTGAAAGCGGGAGCCGGCGTGGTCACGACAAGGGCCCATGTCCAGTATGTCGTTACCGAGTACGGCATTGTCAACCTCCACGGCATGAACCTTCGCCAGAGGGCCGAAGCGCTCGCAAGCATAGCCCATCCGGATTTCAGGGAGGATATCTGCCGCCGCGCTCATGAACTATACGGTTCTTACGGCAAGACCTGCGGACAGCACCTCTGAGCCGCTCAGAAGCCCGGCTTCATGCCGATGATGCTTGCCATGCGGCCGGTGATGCCGTTGTCGCGACGGTATGAATAAAAAAGGTCGCTGTCGCGGAAGGTGCAGAAAGGCGACCGCCCGATATTCGTTTCAGGGATTCCCGACCTGACCAGCTGAAGATAGTTCGCCAACGAAAGATCGAGTTGTTTTTTTTCCCCATCCTCTTCCGATGTTGCCGGCAGGCAGCATTCGGAAGGGAATGCCTCCGCCACTTCACCGCCCACCTCGTATGCTCCTGCTGAAATTCCCGACCCTATCCATACGGTGCACTCCGACGGTTTTGTGCCGAAGGATTCATGCATCGCTTCAAGCGTTTTGACCACGATCCTTCCGGCAGTGCCTTTCCATCCTGCATGCGCAGCTCCTGCGGCCCTGTTGACGGGGTCGTAGATGAGCACCGGGTAGCAGTCGGCGGTATAGATGCAGAGGAACAAGTTTGCCGTTCGGGTGATGAATGCATCATACCCCGGATATCTGCCAGGTTTTTCTGCAATCAGGATCGAGGTGCCATGCACCTGGTCGCTGCTCACCAGCCCTGCAGGATCGAAGCCGGCGGCTGACGACAGGATGCTGGTGTTTTCGCGCACGTTTTCAGCATCGTCAGTGGTGGTGATGCCGAGGTTAAGGGAGCGGAATGGGCCATTGCTCACGCCGCCCATTCTCGTGCTCTGCAGAGCCACGAGTTCCGGAAAAGTCCCGAAACAGGAGGGCGAGAGGTATTCCGGAGGCACTTCAGTTCGGCTGTATGGGATGGAAGATGGCATGTTTTCGATCAGTGGGCGTCACATTGAAAAATCCCTGCATCAGTGATGCGAAGGGGATGGTTCATTATTTCGCCGATAAGGTTATATTAGCTTTTTGCCGTGGTCATTCCTGCATGCGCATCGGAATCTTTCAGGGAGCCTTTGCCTGCAGAAAGAAATATAACCAAGGGGGGCTGTCATTGAAAAACACCGGTGATGAACGTTTTTCCGACCAGTTCGGCCGTTCGGTGAGGGCGCTTTCGGATTATCTCGGCATGGGTTTGCAGATAGCGGTGAGCTTTGCATTTTTCGTCTTTCTGGGTTACTGGGCGGACGGCCGTTTCGGCACTTCGCCTTTTCTGCTTTTCGTGGGGGTTCTTGCCGGTCTTGCAGGAATGGTCCTTGTGCTGTTGAAAGTTGCCGGTCAGGCAAACAAGAAAAAATAAGAGGGGGCCTCCCGTTTTCTCTCAAATATAGAATGGGTCCGGTTATATGAAGCCTTTGTTTGACTTTTTAGTAAAGTTATGTATCTTGTCAGTCATTTTATGGGTGGTTATTCTTTACGGTCCTGTATCCGGCGTCATTCAGCTCCCTGCCGTACTTTCTGCATGGGTGCTGGTATTCGTCAATACGGTCGCAGGGTACCTGCTTTTTGAGTATGCTTTTGAAAAGGAATCCGCGGTTTTCACCAAATTCGTTTTCGGGGGCCTGGTTGTCAGGCTGCTGATTCTGATGCTTGCGGTGGCGGTCGTGATAGTCAGGAAGATGGTCGATACAGACCAGTTCGTGTTCTCTCTTTTTGCATTTTATTGTAGTTACGTGATCCTCGAGATACTCGGGTATCAGAAAAAAAATAAACAGAAAAAAAAGGCTGCATGAAAAGGGTAAGTGTTTTCAAGGCTAAAGCTGTTCTCAAGGTTATCGCCATTATCGCGCCTCTTCTGCTGAATATCAACGGCCTTGCTCTTGCTGCGACCCAGGAGGCTCCGGCAGTATCACCGGTGCCCGAAGTTGTGGCAGAACCCCATGCTGCCGCTGAAGCTCCGGGGGAAGCGCATGAGGCTGCTGCCGGAGGTGAAGAGAAAGCAGGCGATGTTATCATGCATCACATCCTTGACAACAATGTAATCGCTTTCGAGCCGTTCGGCGAAATCGAGTTGCCGAAGATCGTCATCGGCGGGTTCGATATCTCCATCACCAAGCATGTCGTCATGCTCTGGACGGTATCCGTTATCGTCATCGGTCTTTTTGCCATTGCCGGCGGCAAATATAAAAACATGACTTCACGCCAGGCTCCGAAAGGGCTCGCCAACGCTCTTGAAGCACTTGTCCAGTTTATCCGTGATGATGTAGCCAAGGCGAACATCGGAAAGGGATATGAAAAATATCTGGATTTCCTGCTTACGGCTTTTTTCTTCATCCTGGTCTGTAATCTGCTGGGCCTCGTTCCCTATGGCGCCACAGCTACCGGAAACATCAATGTTACCCTGACGCTCGCGACCTTCACGTTCTTCATCACCCAGGCTGCGGCACTCAAGGCGCACGGCATCAAAGGCTATCTTGCGCACCTGACGGGAGGCACCCATCCCGCACTCTGGATCATCATGATCCCGATCGAATTCATCGGCCTCTTTACCAAGCCTGTCGCGCTGACCATCCGGTTGTTCGCGAACATGACCGCAGGCCATATCGTCATACTCAGCCTTATTTTCATCAGCTTCATCCTGAAAAGCTATATCGTTGCGGTAGTGATGTCCGTTCCGTTCTCGATTTTCATCTA
Source organism: uncultured Chlorobiaceae bacterium (assembly GCA_903928225.1). GTDB lineage: Bacteria > Bacteroidota > Chlorobiia > Chlorobiales > Chlorobiaceae > Chlorobium. Next base: position 6,483 of record CAIYPU010000078.1, on the reverse strand, counting down.
CCTGCTCGAACTTTTTGTCGCGTTCCTCCAGGCCTTCATCTTTACCATGCTTTCCGCTCTCTTCATCGGGCTTGCATCAGCCCACGAGGGACACGACGAGCATGAAGCAGGAGCGGCGCACCACTGACAGCCGGCATAAGGGGCTGTTGTGGGTCGGAGAGTGTTTTTCATAACGTGTTTTATAACTGCTGAACTTCTCAGCAAAAAACTTACAACAAATAAACGGAGGTAATTCAAATATGGAAGGTCTGGGATTTTTAGGAGCAGGTATTGGCGCTGGTCTTGCTGTTATTGGTGCCGGTCTCGGTATTGGTAATGTTGCAGCATCGGCAGCAGAAGGTGTCGCACGTCAGCCGGAAGCTACTGCTGATATCCGCACAACCATGATTATCGCTGCAGCACTTATCGAAGGTGTCGCACTCTTCGGTGAAGTTATCTGCGTGCTTCTCGCCCTCAAGTAATTCAGGGGGGAAGCCTCTGCTTGATACCTGAAAAATTCCGGTTGCAGCTGACATGAGCAGATTGCAACCGGGTTTTATTAAACCGTAAAAGGAAAAATTGTTCATGCTAACGTCGGGAACCATACTTCTTGCCGGCAGTCTTCTGAGCCCGAACCCCGGTCTTATCTTCTGGACTGCAGTGACATTTGTGATTGTGCTTCTCATTCTGAAAAAAATCGCATGGGGCCCGATCATTTCCGCTCTTGACGAGAGGGAAAAAGGCATTCAGTCCTCTATTGACCGTGCACACCAGGCAAAGGATGACGCCGAAGCGATCCTGAAAAAGAACAGGGAGACGCTTGCCAGGGCAGATGCCGAAGCCGACAGGATCATCCGTGAAGGAAAAGAATATGCGGACAGGCTTCGCGCCGACATTTCCGAAAAAGCTCAGGCTGAAGCGAAAAAAATGATTACCAGTGCGAAAGACGAGATCGAGCAGGAAAAACGCCGTGCACTTGACGTCCTGAGAAACGAGGTCGCTGACCTTGCCGTCAGGGGAGCCGAGAAAATTATCAAGACGACGCTTGACGCCGATCTTCAGAAAAAGATCGTTGACAGCATGATCCAGGATCTTTCCACAAAACGTAACTGAACAGCTCGACATGTCTATAGTAATTGCAAGCCGTCGTTATGCTGCAGCCCTGATGTCGGCAGCCGAGGAAGGTGGATTTCTCGAAAAAGCTGTTGAAGAGCTCAAGGTTATCCGCGAAACGCTCGGAAATTCCCGTGAACTGGTGCAGGCGCTTCGCAGCCCTCTGGTTAAAGGCGACAAGAAAGCACATATACTTGCGGACATTTTCAAGGGAACCGTCAGCGAAAAAGTGCTTCTGTTCATGAACCTGATCGCCAGGAAAAAAAGGGCCGGGCTCCTTCCGGAAATTATCGACGAGTTCATGCTGATTCTCGATGAAAAGAAGGGAATCGTCAATGCAGAAGTCTGCAGCGCGGTAAAACTTTCGCAGGAACAGGTCGATGCACTTGTAGGCAAACTTTCGCAGACGACAGGCAAGAAAATAAGGGCAACGATGTCTGTTGACGAAGAGCTTCTCGGCGGTGTTTCCGTAAAAATCGGCGACACGATTTTCGATGGGAGCATCAAGTATCAGCTTCAGATGCTGAAGCAGGCGCTTGCAACGGAAAAAGCCTGATCGAAAGCATCTGCCAGACTAAAGTATTCAACATTAAATAGCCTGCACCGCAGGCTATTTAACCAACAGGGCTCAATTGGCATGACGCCCATCAAAATACGGGGCTTTAGCTCAGTTGGTAGAGCGTCTCGTTCGCAATGAGAAGGTCAGGGGTTCGACTCCCCTAAGCTCCACCCGTTTTCCGGACAATACGGCACCTTTCTTCCCTTATATTTCAGCGGCAGTCTGAATATCTTCCGGTTCCTACAACTCTATTCATTTCCATTATCTGTTTATACCACCCTTTGCAGTAATCCGGGCAATATTGCGAGTGCCGGCTATGGGCGTAAAAATCTGCGCCGAATATTGTTTCTGATGCAAAGAGATTGTAATATTGAAAGATATGCAGATTTAAAGGTTCTGAACAGGGTTTGAGCAATTGTTACACCTCTCTTTTCAGTATACATTGAAAAAGATAAGGGCTGTGATGGTGCCGGTTGACAGACAGACTTTACTATTTGCCCGATTCTCATTTGTCTTTGCCGAGTACTTTTTGATCTATTAATCGGATAATGGAGTTTCTCTATGCCTTTTTCAAGATTTTTCTCCCGAGTATTTCCTGTTCTGTTCATGGCCATCACACTTGTGATCTCCGGCTGTTCATCATCTAAACATGCGGCTGACAAACCGGCGTCTTCCAGAGTCAAGGAGAGTTACGATGATGCCCAGGGTCTCTATGCAAAAAGAAAATACGACGATGCAGCATTGAAACTTGAATCGCTGATCTTCACATCGAGGGGAACGGCATTCGAGGACAAGGTGCTGTTCCTGCTCGGACAGACCTATTATGCTTCGAAACAGTACCTTCTCGCTGTAGATATGTATGGGCGGCTTATCCGTCAGGTGCCTTCATCTTCCTATATCAAAACAGCGCAATTCATGCTGGCGAAATCACATGAGAAACTTTCTCCTCATTATGAGCTCGACCAGGAACATACCGTCAAGGCTATAGAGCAATACGCGCTTTACCGCGAGCTTTACCCGGAAGCTGACTCCGCAAAGTATGCCGGTGATATCGAAATGTATACGGAGCTGCTGAAAGTCAACCCGAACAATCAATCATACAGGGAGGGGCTTGCTTCCGCAAAATCCCAGATTCACCGTCTCGACAGCCTGAACTATGCGGCGAAGACAATTCCCGTCCTGAGGGATAAGCTCGCCAAGAATACCTTCACGATTGCCAGAACGTATATCCAGCTCAAAAAGTACAGGGCAGCCGGTATCTATTATGACGAAGTCATAACGAAGTATCCGGAAACGAGCTACGCCCCTCTTGCATGGACCGGAAAGATCGATGTGCTCATCAAGAGGAAGAAATGGTTCGATGCCAGCCAGACGATCGATCAGTACCTGCAGCTCTATCCGGCAAAAGAAAAGCAGATGCAGGGTGAGCGTGACAAAATCAAAAGCAACCTCCGTTCCAAATAAGCTGAACGTCCGTGCTGCTCGGAGTTTATGGCGGATCGTTCGATCCGCCACATAATGGCCACCTTGCGCTCTGTCTTCTTGCCAGGGAACTTCTTCAGCTCGACCGTATCATCATTTCCGTATCGAACAACCCGTTCAAGCATGGGCGGGGAGCTTCCGATTCGGACAGAAAGCATATGGCCGAACTGCTTGCGGCCGAAATAAACCTTACCGGCCTATCCAGCGAGGTCTGCGGCTGGGAACTGGAAAAGCGCTCTCCCTCCTATACCGTCGATCTGCTGCGGTACATCCATGCACTCTATCCCGGACAGCATATTACCCTGCTGCTCGGAGAAGACAGCTACCGTGAACTTCCGTTATGGAAAGAGCCGGGAGCGGTAATGGATTTGTGTGAAATCGCTGTTTTCGGGAGGGAACACCGCTCAATCGCGAACGTCGTCAACCTCCGTCCGGATGCGGGAACTGTCCGGTTCATTGCTTTCGACCTTCCGGTCTCTTCCACGGAAATCAGGGAGCTTGTCGCACAGGGAGAGCCTTTAGAGGAGATGGTCCCTTCATCGATCATGCATTACATTTCAGGGCGTGGCCTATACCGGAACGGAACGTTTCCTACATGACTTCAGGAGCGGATATCCCGAGTATCCTGAACCCGTTTCGAAGAACCTGGCGCGTCGCTATGGAGAGCAGCAGCCTGGCTTCTGCAATTTCAGGTTCCGCCTTGATGATAGGACATTCCTGGTAAAAGCGGTGGTATTGTTCAGAGAGGGAGTGGAGGTATTCGACCATTTTCTGCGGTTCGAGAAGCCTCAGGCTTGTCCTGGTCCAGTGCGGGTATTCGAGCAGCGAGAATCCGAGCTGGATTTCTGACGGTGTCTCCAGGCGGCGCAATCCCTCATAATTGCTGACAAGATCCATGTCGAAGCCTGTTTCCTGCTTCGCCATCCTCAGAAGGCTGCATATCCTTGCATGAGCGTACTGGAGATAGAAGACGGGATTATCCTTCGACTGTTTCTTGGCGAGTTCCACATCGAAGTTCAGGTGGGAATCCTTGCCGCGCATGATGAAGAAAAGCCTGGTCGCATCGGCACCGACATCGTCGATAAGATCGTCGAGAAGATCGGCGTTCCCCTTCCGGGTCGACATTTTCAGGGTCTGTCCTTCGACGGTCGTCGTGACGAACTGGTTGATGGCAATTTCGATACACCCGGTATCGTAACCGAGGATTTTCAGTGCTTCGAGGACATCAGGGTACTCGTCGATATGGTCGGCCCCGAAGACGTTGATCATCCGGTCGAACTTGCGGTCGAACTTGGTGATGTGGTAGGCGATGTCCGGCAGCCGGTAGCTTGGTTCGCCGGACGATTTGACGAGCACCTTGTCCTTTTCCTGCCCGAGTTTCGTCGTCATGAACCAGGTTGCCCCTTCATGATTGCCGATGAACCCTTTCGAGGCGAGGGCGTCGATGACTCTCTGGTTGGGAGAGGTGCCCTCGCTGTCCTTTATATAAAGGGTATGCTCGTTGAAAAAGGAGTCGTGCCTGATGCCGACGCGTTCAAGTGTCGCCCTTATGGAATTGAAAATAATGGTTTCGGCCGCTTCCTTGAATACCCCGAGTTCCCCGGAACCTGCAAGAGCGGTGCCGTGTTCCATGAACACCACTTCTGCGATATCCCTGATGTATTCGCCCTGGTAATGCGTGGGGGGGAAATCCACGGCTTGTCCGCAGAGTTCGAGATAGCGGTACCGGACTGATTCCGCCAGGATTGTCATCTGCTTGCCCGCATCGTTGTAATAATATTCCCTTGTGACCTCGTACCCCTGGGTTTCAAGCAGGTTCGCGATGCAGTCCCCGAGCACGCCGCCCCTGCCCCTGCCGATTGTTAGCGGGCCGGTCGGGTTGGCACTGACATATTCGACGACTGCCCTTTGCCCGTTGCCGGAACGGCCTTTGCCGTAAGAATCGCCGTCGAGCAGGATCTGCTCGACCGATTTCATGATGAAGAGAGGAGAGAGGTAGAAATTGATGAACCCCGGGCCTGCCACTTCGGACTTTGAGACCGTGCCCGCAGGGAACGAAAGGTGCCTGAGCAGCTCGCCGGCCAGTTCACGAGGGTTCCTCCTGCACTCCTTTGCACAGAGCATGGCGATATTGGTCGAAAAATCTCCGAACTTCCTGTCGGCCGGTTGTTCGATCTGGACCGGTTTGTCAGTTTCGATACCCGCGGATTTCAGGGCTTCGCTTATGAACGGGATAAAAAATTCATGCATCTGGGTCGTTATCAAAAGGTCATTGATTGCCTGTGGAGGAGTTTTGCTGTCAGTTCGGCAGGCAGGAGTGCCGTGAAATCGTCGGCCGTGTCGAGTATGTTGTCGAAAGATGCGAACGAACCGGCATCATTGGTCGTTGTCAGGGCAACGCATTGCATGCCCGCATTCCGTGCGGCCTCGACCCCTGGGAGCGCATCTTCGAAGACGATGCAGGATGATGGCTCGACACCGAGAAGTTCTGCAGCACGGAGGAAAATGTCCGGCCGGGGTTTGCCCCGTTCGACGTCGTATGCGCTCACGACGGCGCCAAAACGGTCCTCAAGCCCGAGAAGTCCGAGCACATACCTGATATTGGCGTGGCCCGCGCCGGTGCCGATGCCGAGCCCGATGCCATGTTTTGCTGCGGCATCGAGAAATTCGTTCAGGCCAGGAAGGGGTTTGATACGCCCGCGGTACATGACGCGGTACAGGAAATCCTTGAGGTCGGTGAGGCGTTCGGCTTCGGCATGGCCGATATCGGGGTCGAGGAAATAACGGAGCACGTCGAGCCCTTTCATGCCCGCGGTTTCGACCAGGTATCTCTCGGCATCCATGCCTTCGAGCCCGTAGTCCCTGAACAGTTCAACCCATGACTCGGCGTGAAAGCGCATATTGTCCGTCAGCACCCCGTCCATGTCAAAAATGAACGCGTATTTCTTTTTTCCGGGCATGTGCTTTACAGGTTGCTGCTTATGGTTTTCTGTCCGAGCTTCATGGCTTCTCTCACTTCCTGCATGGTATGATTGGCGATCTCCCTTGCCCTGGTTTCTCCCTCGATGAGGATATTTCTGACAAGGTCAGGATCGGCTTCGTAGTGGCGCCGTTTTTCGAGGAGCGGGGCCAGTTCGCGGGAAATATTTTCAGAGCAGAGTTTCTTGCAGTCCACACATCCGAGCGATCCGCTGCGGCAGCCCTCTTCGATACCGGCAAGCGGTTCCGGCGCCGTGAATTTTTCATGGTAGCTGAACACCGTGCAGATTTCCGGCCGCCCTGGATCGTTTTTGCGGACCTTCTGCGTATCGGTAACGGCATTCCTCATTTTTTTCATCACCTCTTCGGGA
>CAIYPU010000077.1 GCA_903928225.1 uncultured Chlorobiaceae bacterium | reverse complement strand
TGCCATGCTGGTCGATGCAAAGGACGAGAACGCCTTGAAGTTTTACCTGCACCACGGATTCATTCCCTGTACAGGTGCACCGCAAACATTGTTCCTGCCGTTAGACACGATCAGGAAACTCTGACAGTCTCCCTTCAGAACTCATTATTCTTCCGGCAGTTAAAACGGTTTATCCTGGTATGCAGCCATAGCTACGATCAAGACGTGTTCTGAAATGAAGCTTTATTGGTATAAAATTCGGCGGCTCAATCGGGTTGCTAATGGTTGCTATAAGTACCACCTTATATCAAAAGGAGATTTGGTCATGTCACAGACAAAAGGTGTCAAGTTAGACGACACTACTCAGAAGCGGCTTGCAGCTCTCGCTCATATCCGCAACAGATCGACCCACTGGCTCATGTGCAGGGCAATCGAAACATTCCTGGATCGTGAAGAAAAATACGAGCAGGAAAAACGGGAGGATATGGATCGTTGGGAAGAGTATCAATTGACCAGTGTTGCCATAGATCATGAACAAGCTGCCGAATGGCTTGAAAATCTGGCACAAGGGAAGGTGAAAGCTTGCCCCAGATAAAATGGCTGCCGGACGCATTGGCTTATATTGAGCGGCTTTATGCTTTCCTGCACGAAAAATAACCTGAAGCGGCGGCACGAGCCGCAAGGGTCATTCTTGACGGTGCAGACCTGCTGAAATTGAACCCGGAGATTGGCCGACCCATGGACGATGACACCGGAAGACGTGAACTTGTTCTTTCTTTCGGCGCCAGTGCTTTTGTGCTGCGTTATATGTGGGACAGGCACGAGACGGTTGTCATCATTCGTGTCTGGCACAGCAAAGAAAGCAGATTGTAGCGCCTTGCAAGCCGGCTTTCTTCCTCTCAATCCATCGGCCTGAATGTTTCCCGATCCTCACAGAAAAGTTTACGCAGTTACGAGCGTCCCGTCATCATCCTCCTTACGCCCTCATTTAACTGCAGAACTTTTTACCCGGCACTTGATTTATATTTGTACATTATCAGGTAACATATAATGTATAAACTGACATGATAGCAATAAGCACAACTGAACTGCGGAAAAACCTGCGAAAATATCTTAATCTGGCCCAGACAGAGCGGGTCATTATTCAGTGCGGAAAGACTGAAACCTACGAGATCGTTCCGGCTCGCAAGATCAGTGATAACGATGACTACTTCTCCAATCCAGCACTGATCAGTGCACTGAAAGAGGCTGAAGAGGACATTGCAGAAGGTCGGATCCGAAAGGTTAAAGATTCCCGGCAGTTATGGGAAGATATACCGTAAGCGTAACCCGTCGGGCAGATAAAGACCTTAAGTACTGGTTCCAAAGCGGAGACAGACCTGTACAAAGAAAAATTGAAAGAATTTTCAGTGAACTTCAGGAACATCCGACAACAGGAACCGGAAAACCGGAACAACTCAAAGGTGACCTGTCAAAATACTGGTCAAGAAGGCTCAATAAAAAAGACCGGATCATCTATAGCATCGATGAAGGCGTTGTTGTCGTCTACATTCTTTCCCTGCGAGGTCATTACGGAGATACCTGAATAAATCCATATCGACTCGAATCCACATCCACTGTAACACCTTGTTCTGCGATATTTTATTCAACTCCGATTCATACTTCTCTTACTCGGAGATGGGGTCACACGAGGTTTTTATTAGATCTCCTTACAATAGTATACATAGTCATGAGCGTCCCGCTTCTATGGTCTTCGTCAGCAGTACATGGGCGAGGTAATTGACCGTGAACGTCGTATCGTATCCTTCCTCTTCGAGTGTTCGCTCGGGCATGTAGACCGCGGCATTGTTGATCAGCAGGTCGATGCCGGAATAACGTTCACATAGCTCCCGGCCCATGGCATAAACGGCGTCGAGATCGGTAAATCGGCTTCGATCGCGCCAATCGGTTCCACGCCTGTATCACGGAGAATATCCGAGCAGGTGTTCCTGATCCTCGAAGCATCGCGGCCATGCACGATGACCCGGTGCCCCACCGAAGCGACCCGCTTCGCCGCCGCAAGACCGATACCGTCAGGGCTGGGTCTGTCTATTTATTCACTGGGAAGTCCGGCTCTCACCCCCGAAGTGCCGCTTCGATTGCTGCAATGTCTATTTTTCGCATCTGCATCATCGCATCGAAGGTGCGTTTTGCTGCCACGGGATCAGGGTTGGCGATCGCTTTCGAAAGGATGATCGGCGTTATCTGCCAGGATATCCCCCACCTGTCCCTGCACCAGCCGCACGCGCTCTCCTGGCCGCCGTTGCCGACGATCGCGTTCCAGTAACGATCCGTTTCGGCCTGGTCTTCGGTCGCCACCTGGAACGAAAAGGCCTCGTTGTGTGTAAATACCGGTCCGCCATTGAGCCCG
>CAIYPU010000076.1 GCA_903928225.1 uncultured Chlorobiaceae bacterium | reverse complement strand
AATCTCCGACCATGCAAACGGGGGTTTTATTGTAATGATCTCGTAATTACATCTTTATCCGCTTAAAATCCTAACAGTTAATAATCCTTTAACAAAACATCCGGACAATCGTGAAGCCATTTTCCACACACAACCAACCAGTACGTGACAAATGACTTACCTGTGCTATTGCCCGGATGCCGGAGGAGATCAACACATCAGAACGTCACGGCAGCATACAACTCGGTCCGGAACAGGTCGTTGTCTATCTGGCCCGAGGCATCTTTCTGCGAACTTGCCCGATACCTGATGGTCGGGGTCAGATTGAACTTCCCGGCTACGGACTCGTAACGTTTGAAGTTGTACTGCGCCCAGACGAAGGTATTGCTGTAGTCCGTGTTTTTTTTATCGCTCGTTGTCTTGTTGTAATCAACCCAGAGGCGGGGAAAGAGCCGGATTCCGACTTTTTCCCGATGATGCAACCGCTATTGGAGGCTGAAATCTAACCCACGGGAACATACGGCACAGGGGTATAGAAAGTGAAGAGATGATTGAGCGGGGTCAGAGGCTCCTGAACGCCGGTTTGAGTATATCCTGAAGCTCGCCGTAAACCAGCTCGATTTCGGTTGGGCCGAAAGCGTAGGCAGCTATTTCGTACTCGTTGTAGAAAAAGACGATACCTTTGTCGCCGAGGGCGAAATTATCGTTATGCCGGATGACGTTCTCGAAAAGTGTCCCCTTTTCGCCGTCAAGCCGCTCGGTTTTCAAGAGGCCTTTCATCTGCCTGAACTTTGCGTCTATCAAACGGTTCAACACGGTCGCAAACCCCGGCACAAAGACATCTTCAGGTTTCAGGCGCTTTCCTGTGGCGGTATCGAAGACAAGGAATTCCGTATGGTGCATGCCGTGAGCACCTCCGGTATAGGCGTCCCATGAAATATCGACGGTCAGGTAACCGGGACGGTTAAGCGGCACCGAACAGGAAAGGTCGAACTGGTAAGGCAGTTCACTGCCGAACTCCTTCCTGAAGCCCTCGTAATCTTTCAGGAATTCATCGGCGAGAAGTTCGATGGATTTCCCTCCCCTGCTATTCCCGTCGCCGGGGGAAATGGCCGTACTGTCGGCAATATAGGACTGCAGCATCCGGTTCACGTCATCGGCATGAGCTCCGCCCGAAAATACCGGATAACGGCATTTGCAGTAGGACTGCTCGTCCCCGGAGTTCCTTCCGTTGTTGTAAATCTTCGAAATGCTCCTCATCGTATAGGAGAAAGGCTTCTCCTGAGGCACGGCGACCGATGCTGTAGGGGCGACATTCCCTTGCCGGGCATCGGGTTTTCCGCTGCAGGCCGACACGAGAAAGACAAAAGCCATGAAAAACAGGGCAATTGGCAGAGATGCACGATTTCGTTGCCGGTCCATGACGATTTGATATTCGTTATTCGTTGAACTTCAGTTGCCGACGGTCTGCATTGATGCCCTCACGCCGGAATGCGGGCATGGAAGACGAAAGAGTTCACAGACGAGGAAATAGGCCGGTCCGTTCAGGATGTAGAACGCTTTCATCCAGTCGGGAACGTGGATGCAGTCAAGGTAAGGCAGGCCGGAATACCGGGCTGTCGCGACGTTGCGGAAATTGAAATAGTGGTAGGCGAGGATTTCGGAAAGGAAAAGCAGCGACCAGTAAAGCACAGTGAAAAATACCATTCTCTTTAAAGGCGCCAATTTTCGGAAAGCAGGGACCCAGTGCGCGTACATGAGATAGACCCCGAACAGACCTACCGCCCAGGCAAAAAGCGGGTAGATGTTATAATCGCCTATGACGAGAAGTTCGCGATTGTATCCGTACTGTTCGTGTGCTATGAACAGATAACAGCAGGCAAGCACGGAAGCTAAAATTAGATGAGCAATCGCATGGCGGCGCCTGGTGAGCCAGAGATACGGAAAGAGCATGAGATAGAGACCGATGATCATGAAATCAGCCCGTATCATGCTGAAATTGAGTGAAAGTATCGCAAGGGCACTGATCGTCTTGTCAGCGACCATAATGGATCTTCTCCCTGGTAATGTCAGGTTATGCAACTGGCATCAGCTCCTTTTCGGAAGTATGTGGGAAGGAATAATCTTGTAAACGGAGTGTTTTTTCAATTTACGATTTAATGAGGAAAACCGGCAAAAACAAAAAATCCGGACATTACCCAACCCGATTTTCCGGGGCCTGGCTCAGTGCTGTCTTGATCTCGCGATCGAGTATTTTTCGATCTGAAATGCTATGAAAACCTGCGCAACAATTCCAACCCAAACGCATGGCTGTCTGCATGCGAAGATTGACGATATCCGGCTTTCAGGGCAGAGAGCGGCCCTGCGGACACATTCTTTATGCGTTTCTCATTCTGAACAAGGTGAAATTTCCGCTTTGGGCGCAACAATCCTCAACCGTCAACAAACAGCCGGGCAGGATGACACCGGGCGAAACGGCACTTCATCATTCATCCCTGTCAGAGGAAACATAATCCGCGAAATTGGCAAGCACCCTGGCCGCAAAGGGAGTTTCTGACACTTCAGAAACACCATGCTGAACTGCTGGACTGTCCTTTTCGCCTTCGCAGATATCCGCCCTCATGATGTCGGCACTGTATTCGGGATGGAACTGGACGCCCCATGCCGCCTTGCCGATCCGGAAGGAATGATATGGCTCGTAATGGCCCGAAGCAAGCAGGACAGCTCCGGGCGGCAGTCGGAGCACTGACTGCGAGTGCGCCGAATGGGCCATGAACGTTCCCGGAATGTTCAAAAAGAGCGGTTCGTCGATACCCGCGTGTTCAAGCCTGATCTCCACCGTACCGAGCTCACGGCCGAGGGGGTGGTATCCGACCTCACCTCCGGTGGCCCGCCCGAGAAGCTGATGGCCGTAACAGATTCCGAGGAAAGGAACGGCTGCCTCGACAAGCCCGGGAATCCAGCGTTCAAGTGCGATGCTCCATGGCAGGTTGTCGGTTACCATGGCATGCGAGCCGGTCACGATCACGCCGAGGCAATCCGCAGGAGACGGCAGAACGCCCATATTCCTGACATCGATGACCTCGACTGGAAACGGCACAGTCCCGAGACCCTCCCTGATCCAGTCTTCGAAGTCACCGAACGAAGCGTGGGTCGATGAAAATGTCGACCCGGCTTTCATGATGAAAAGCTTTTTCATGACAGGTAACAGCAATGGATTAAGCAAGTTGCAAGTTTACAAAGGGGGAAACTAACGGTTTCCGGGCAATCAGTCAACAAATCCTTTTGTCAGCAGGGCTTCAGTCGTTGCACGATCAGGGCTTTTTCCGCTTTTTTCATATATTGGCGGCACAGGAAGGAATATACGGGCAAGCCCGTCCAGACCCGCTTCCGGTCATCGACAGTGCAACCGAGTGGTTTGAAACAACCGTGAAGAAACATCCATCGCTTATTTTTCTGACTGGTTTCAGCGGATCGGGAAAATCCACGATCGGGCCCCTGCTTGCCAATTCGCTCGGGTACGAATTCGTCGATCTCGACCATCTCATTGAAAACCTTGCCGGAAAATCCATCACGAAGATATTTGCCGAAGAAGGCGAGCCGGTTTTCAGGGAACTGGAGTGCAATGCGCTCGCCGATCTCTGCAGCCGTGATGAACTTGTCGTATCCCTCGGTGGCGGAGTTCTCGAACACGATCGCTCCTATGAAGCCATAAGGGACAACGGCACACTGGTCTATCTGCATTCCTCTCCCGGCATCCTTGCAAGAAGGCTTTGCAACAAGACCGACCGGCCCCTTCTCAAGGGAGGTGACGGACGAAAACTCTCGAAGGAAGAGCTTGAACAGAAAATAGACACGATAATCTCGAAAAGGGCCAAACGGTACGAAACTGCCGATATTACCGTCCAGACCGATTCGAAACGCATTGGTTCGACCGTCGAGGAGCTGACACGGAAAATAGAACGGTATATCCGGAAAGCAGAAGCCGGAAGGCATCAATAACAAAACATCAGGATTTTGAGCACGATCATTGTTGGCACCCCCGTTACCGCAGGGCTCGGCAAGCTTTTCAAAACACACGGGCTTTCCCTGAAAACCGTCGTCCTGTTCGATGAACATACCCATGATCTGTTCGGTGAACGGGTTATCGGAACCCTCCGTGACGAGGGGTTCCTGTTCACGGTTCTCGTAGTGCCAGCAAGAGAGGCCTCGAAAAGTTTCACGGCAGCCTACAAGCTTTACAGCAGGATGATCGAAGCTGACGTAGACCGGAGCTGGAACCTTCTTGCCTGCGGAGGCGGGGTTGTCGGCGACCTGGGCGGGTTCGTGGCGGCGAGCTACTTCCGGGGCATACCGGTCATCCAGCTGCCGACCACCCTTCTGGCGATGACCGACAGCGCCATCGGAGGCAAGGTCGCCGTCAACCATCCCCTCGGCAAAAACCTTATCGGGTTCTTCCATCTGCCGGAACTGGTGCTCATCGATCCGTCGTTCCTGGCAACCCTGCCGAAACGGGAAATCTACGGGGGAATGTCCGAAGTGGTCAAATACGGCTTTATCGCGGACGAGCAATTCCTGTCGTTCCTCGATGAGCATTTCAGCGACATTGCCGCACTGAGAGAACCATGGGTTAGCGAAGCCGTCCGGAAAAGTGCGGGTATCAAAGCCGATGTTGTTGAACAGGATTTCAGGGAAACCACCGGACTGCGCGCAACCCTGAATTTCGGGCACACCTTCGCCCATGGCCTTGAAAAGCTCGCCGATTACCGGCACATGCGGCATGGCGAAGCGGTAACCATAGGAATGGCCTGCGCACTATACCTTTCCCGCAACCTCGGCTTCCTCGATGAACCATCCCTGGAGAAAGGGCTCGGGATCATAGGAAAATTCCGATTCCCGAGAGGCCTGGTCAAGCGCAGGTTCCTCGACACCGATAGCGGCCTTCTGCTCGAATGCATGCTTTCCGACAAGAAAAAGCTCGATAAAAAACTTCGTTTCGTCCTGCTGAAAAAACTCGGAGAAGCATTCCTTTACGAGCACGACGTCGAGGACGCGGCTGTGCTCAGGGCCATAGAGGAGGGAAAGGGTTTCTTCAGGAAGCTCCGGAGCAATTGAGCTCGAACAGGTAAAGGGTCCCGCGAAGAACGGCAAGTTCGTCCACCTCCGCAGGCATTGCGGTCATTCCTGCGACAAGCGGAGCGTTTCCACCCGTAGCAATGATACGGACTGCCTTCTCGCCATGCTCTTCATGCAGCCTGCGCGCGATTTTTTCCGCCAGACCCTCGATACCGGCTGCGCAGCTCCAGGCAATGCCGTTCCGGATACACTCTTCCGTTGAAAAACCAGTGATGGAAACCGGCTCGGAGATACGGACGATCGGAAGCCTTGCCGTATGTTCATGCAACGAACGGGCCATGAGGTCGAGCCCCGGCATGATCAGGCCCCCGAGATAATCTCCGCCCGAACCGAGGACATCGAACGTGATGGCCGTGCCGATATCGATGGCGATGACGGCTTCGCCGGGGTAACGCCTGCGGCTGTACGCGCAGAGCGCAATTCTGTCAGGGCCGAAAGTTGCGGGTGAATCGTAGCGGAGTGAAAACGGAAGGTTGAGTGAAGAAGCCACCTGCATTATGCGCCCCCGTGAGTCGCGCCCGCCCAAAAGTCGGCCGAGCACATCCAGCACCGGCTGGTCCAATCCCGGCACCACGCTGCAGAATGCGGTATCCCGGAGATCAGGATACCTTGCGAGAAACGGGGAAAGCCGGTTTTCTATCGCTTCCGGACCTGAAAGCGATGCGGTAGACAGTTTGCAGACCTCGACACAGGCATCTTCGCTGAAAACCGCAAAGACCGCAGTGGTATTGCCTATTTCAATTACAAGCAGCAATGGCGATCGATCCTCTCAGGAAAAATTCGTTGCAGGGCAGGAAAACAATCATTTCAGCTTTGCCTCGATCCCGGTTGCCTTCGACAGCTCGCCGATGAAACGCCTGTATTCCGGCAGGACCGTCGTTATGGAAACCGAATCCTTCGGTGATGCTTTTCCTGCAACAACGAAAATTTTTGGTGGTGGATTGTAGGTGACTTCCTCCTGGTAGATCTTCGTGATATCCCTGAGCAGAAGCTGTTTCTGGTTCCCTTTCCTGTCGAGATAGAGCAGCTTGTCTCCTGAAAGCTTTATCGAATCGCCGTCCTTGCTGTGGTAGGCATCGAATTTCGTGTTGTAGTACATGGGACCGCCGAACGTAACGACAAAAAGGGCGAGCATGAGACTGGTCTTCCAGATGCAT
The DNA here is from genome assembly GCA_903928225.1 of uncultured Chlorobiaceae bacterium. Classification (GTDB taxonomy): domain Bacteria; phylum Bacteroidota; class Chlorobiia; order Chlorobiales; family Chlorobiaceae; genus Chlorobium. The sequence goes on along the minus strand of CAIYPU010000076.1, from coordinate 14,541 downwards.
CCCAGGTCGATACCATAGCTGAATTTGCCGTACCTGAAAAAAAACCCCCACCCGGTGGCAATGACCAGCAGGCTGACCATCCAGGTGAAGTAATAGTAGTAGTCAAGCCACCAGCCGGGTGCAGTTATCGGGTATTGATAAACCTCGGGCATATCGATGTTGTAATTTTTCCCGGAAATGCAGGGCCAGGAAACCTGCGGCCGATTCCGGATGTTGACAGGCAAAACGTGCCGGCACTTATAAAAGACAATCAACAAAGATAAAAAAGCACAAGAAATTTCCTGTTTATAAAAGCCGGAATCCTTGACTTCGATAATCAGGTGAAAAGCCTGGATACTGTTATCGGCGTGAAAAGGAATATCCTCGCTTCATGACTGTCGATCATGATGATAAAATTCGCTGCATGGGATGCCTGCAGTCGGAATCCCCTAACGCGTCACTTCAGTCCGGATGGATGAACGAAGCTCCAAGATCATGCAGGCGCGCCAGATCGTCATCAATCCGCTTCGGTACCGGCAGGTTCATCATACCGCAGAAGTCCACGATCCTGTAACGCCAGTCATGGCAGGTGATCATCTGAAAAATATTGGTTCTTCGCTGCTGCTCGAGGCGGTCATTGTCCCCGAGAAGCGCAACAAGTTCATCCGAGGCAGTCCGGGGGTCTTCGGACAGCTCGATCGTCGAACCCGGCCAGAATAGCATATCATCCGCCATACGGGATACGGGACGACGCCCTGCGACAATACAGCCTGAAAGCAGGGACTCCAGCCACCGGCTGGTCACCATCATCGAGCGTGGCCTGTCGCCCTGCGGCTCGACATAAAGATGGAACGCGAGCGAAATGCGGGTACGATGCAGCAGCTTGAGCAGCATGCCGCGCTCCAGACGAACCCCAGGGCCCGATATATTGCCCAGAGGAGAGTGCAGGTAGAGATAAGGCGAGCCCGGTGGATGGAAACGCTTTGAAAAACACTCCTGATAGCTTGGGGGCGTCCGCCCGAAGCTGATAAGATCGATTTCCCGTGCCTTCAGTTCGCGCGGAGCCCAGGTGAGGCAGTCGGCACCCTGGTACAACTGATGGACCGGGATGCCGAAACGGGATTTCGGATAATCGACATCGTCATATGCGGTAACCGTGATCGCATCGAAAAGGGCCGTTTCCCTGACAAACCCCTGCTGGAAATACGAATCGGTAATGAACCCGTACATTTTTCCGAATTTGCTGCGGCAGTCCGGTATCGCGTTAATCATCGCCAGATCGTTTGCTCCCCTTGCCACAACGATCAGAACGTCACCGCCCGAAACATGCTGCAACGGTTCGAAACCCCCGTTGCGGGGATGAAACAGGCGGTTCGTCAGTGATTTCTGAACAGGCTTCGTAGAAAGGACCTCCGCCTGAAAATAGAGCGCAAGCAGTTCGGCCAGTTCGTCGATGGGCAGCCAGCCGACATGGGGTGTCGCAAGACCGGCGTACAGTATGGTTGTTTTCATATCTCGAATCCAGCATGATGGCTGCAGGCGATTGGCGCTGTTTTCAACGCCTGCAAGGGTTGTTATCTTTTTTCGGCTTTCTCCGACTCCCTGGCTGTTCTGACCCAGGCGGTACTTTTTTTCTTCAGCAGCATTCCGGCATACAGGGGAATTTTCCATAGGACATAGAGCGGCGCTGCCATGAGGTACAACCACGTTGAACGTGATGCCCTTCGCTGAATCTGTCCTGAAACGACATAGAAAACAAGAATCGCCCAGAACGATACCGGCAGTGCAAGCCATGCCCCTTTGAGCAGGAGAAAAGCTGCCGCCGTGGCAACAGCGAAAAGCATGACCAGAAGTGAGAGTGGCGGTGTTGCAAGTTCAGCGAAAGCATAGAGATACCGTGTCTGGCCTGTAGCCCGGAAACGTTTCAGGAGCGGGCCTGACATGTTTCTGACAAGCATGAAACGTCCCCCTTCCCAGCGGCTCCTCTGGCTCGAGGCGCTTTTGCCCGAGGTGACCATTTCACTGCGGATAACCGCATCCGGGTTATACTGCACGGTAATGCCGTCGACAAGCAGGCGCAGGGTGAACTCCATATCCTCGACAATAGAGTGGCAGGGCCACCCGTATTGTTTGAGTATGGCTGTACGGAAAGCCATGCCGTTGCCTTTCAGCACCGCAGTCCCCGCCAGTTTTACCGATCCCGCCACCCGCAGATGGCAGATGATATTGAATGCCGCGTCACTGAGCGCCGGGCGCCAGCCTGCTTCCGGGTTGCTGACGCTGTTGAAAGCCTGGACGACCTGAATGTCCGGATGACTGAGCGAGAGGCTGATTTCGCCGAGATAACCCCTGTCGGGCATGACGTCCGCATCGATGATGGTGATGGCATCGACCTGCGTGAAGATATCCCGGCATGACTTCAGGAACCAGTCGAGTGCCTGGCCTTTGCCCCTGTTGACGCTGTCGAAACGTTCGAAAACAACAGCACCTGCCTGGCGGGCTTTTTCGGCTGTCCTGTCCGTACAGTTATCGGCAATGACGTAGACCTTGAAACGTCCGGCAGGATAATCGCAGCTGAACAGGCCCCTGACCGTCCGGGCTATCCCCTCTTCCTCGTTATGTGCGGGAATGACTATGCCGATGTTCAGAAATCTGTTTTCAGCAGGAACCTTTTTCCGGAAAAGGTATGCCGCGATGGTGCACAGCAGCAGATAGCATGCGGGAAGGGCCAGAATGACAAGCAGGGTTTCCGCAATGATTTCAAAGAGTATCATGATGCTCACCCCTCCTGGTTGAAAAGATCGACCATCATCCGATTGTTGGTGTGCTGGTTGTAGACGGATACGACTTTTTCCCTTCCGGCCTTCCCGATTGTGGTCCGCAATTGCGGGTCCCCGATCAGCTTGCCGATCTGTCGGGCAAGGTCATCCACATCTCCCGGAGTGGCAAGCAGGCCGTCGTGTTCATGGTCGATCAGCTCCGGAATCCCGGTGATACGCGTCGAAACGACAGGGATCTCTTTCGCCATGGCTTCCATCAGGACGACAGGCACCCCTTCCGCAAAGCTTGCGAGGACGAAAAGATCAGCCCTGTCATAAATGGTCCTGACGGCATCCTGTCCCAACGCCCCGGTAAAGGTTACCGAACCGCTCAAGCCGCGTGAAGCGGTATACTGCTCGAGGGAGTTCCTGTCGGGGCCGTCGCCCACAAACGTGAGCTGAAACCGCACCCCTGCTTTTTTGAGCAAATCACAAGCTTCCAGCAGGATATGCTGCCCTTTGGCCGGGACAAGCCGTCCGACACAGAGGATGTTCGGAACGGAATTGCCCGGTTCAGGTCTTACCGAATAAAGATCGGGGTTGACCCCGCAGCGGACGATATGGAGCTTGTCCCACTCGGCGGGATCGGTGATGCGCATGATCTGGCTTCGGCAGTAATGGCTTATGCAGCGCACGAAGGCGGCTTCGCTTACTTTTTCCTGCAGCATCAGCGGATCGATGTTGTAAAAAATATCCGGCCCATGGACAGAAATACTGTAGCTTATCCCGCCGTAGGTTTTCATCAGCATGGCGACGATGGCCGTGGGATTGGCGAAATGCTCGTGAACATGGCTGATGCCATGCCGGTGCAGCCACTGCAGGACGATACCGGCTTCCACAAAATATGCGGCGGCTTTTACCGGGCTTTTAGGACCTTTTTTCAACAGTTTGAGCGCAGCTGCCGCCATGCGCAGGTAGCCCGCGGGATTTCTCGTCAAACAGGCAAGATGGGCGCCAAGCATCAAGAGTGGCGGTTGTGAAAGCACCATAAGGGTGCCGGCAGCTTCCTGCTGTTCGGCAGGCGTCATCACCTGAAGCTTTTCAGGCCGATGAACAGATGCGGTGCAGACAGTCATTCCTGCTTGGCGGAGCGACTCGATTTCCCTGTAAATAAAGGTATGGGAAATAGCGGGGTACTCACTGCAGAGATAGCCGATAGGTTTTGTTTTCATGTGCCGGGGGAGGTTGAGAGTCCAGTTTTAAGGGCGCTGCGTCTGTTTCTCAGCGGTTTGTTGAACATCAGGCCATAATAAAAACGGATAAAGCCGAAAAATTGCGGAAGAACCACAAGAGAGCAGTGCCATGCGTATTTTTTCGCATCGGTCCGGTTCAGCCTGTTTTCCTTCATGAACTTTTCGACCCTGAAAAGACGGGGTGAAAAGAGCATGGCGCACCCTGCTGCAAAGAAGGAAAAAAAGAAGAAAAGGCCGGACAGGTTTCGCAACAGCAGGAGAAGAAGAAAACCAAGGCATGAAAAGACGAAAAAACCGCTGCTCTTGAAAACAATCCTGCGCCAGTCGGCTTTCCAGAAATCGCTCCGGCTGCCCGAAATCATTCTTTTGACAGCGGCAAAGGCATAACCGGACCGGAACGAACGTTTCAGGTACTGGCTCGTTTTCAGCATGGCGAGATCATGGTTCGTCATCAGCGCATCGAGCATGATGATTTTCCAGCCCGAACGGCTGATACGCCAGCTCAACTCGGGATCTTCACCACCGACAAGCTCTTCGTCATAGCCTCCGCTTTCTTCAAGAGCAGAGCGCCGGACAAGCACATCCCCTCCGAAGCTGTCGCATTCCCCTGGCGCCGTGTTCCATTCCAGATCGCCGATCCAGTTGAAAAACGAGCGTTCCGGATGCAGCTCCTTCCGGTATCCGCGCACTGCTCCGACAGCCGGGCTCCTCATTGCTTCAATTGCAGCCTTCAGCCACTCAGGGTCAAGGATGGTATCCGAATCGAGAAACTGAACATATGCAGACCGGCCTCTCCGCCAACCTGCATTTCTTCCAAGGCCGGGAGTTGGATATTCGGGGTGCATTTCGACCACCTGGACCTGACCGAACTGACGGGCTATGGAGACACTCCGGTCCGTCGAACCGCCGTCAGAATAAACAACGTGCAGCTTGCTTTCCGGGTAGCTCCCCGAAAGGATTGATTTTATGCAGCGTTCGAGCGTTTTTTCGCTGTTGACGCCTATTATGACACAATCAATCTCGGGAAGATCTTCTGCGGCTGACATGCCTGGTCCTTCTTGTTGCATTGACCGATCCTGTTAAAATTTTTCATTGACAGGCAGTTGAACAACCATTGCGCTCACCTGTTTTCTTCATGGGAATAATGATTTTTAAGCCGGATGACAAATCCCGCCGACATTCCGGCAAAAACCCCGATGTTGTTTGCAAAGACATTAAGGGCACTGAAACTGCCGTCCGTCACCATGATATGCAGCCATTCGAGCAGATAACCGACTGGCGTCATTGCCAGAGAGATCAGCAGCGCAGTCTTTCTGTTCTGCAGCAGGATCATGGGAATAAAGGCAAGAACACTGTACAGAAGCAGATGGGTTGCCGTATCGATAAACATGATCATATGAACGACAGACGAAAACGGCATGAAGCTTCCGGTAAAAACCAGGAAAAGCATCGCTATCCAGTAGCCGAAAAGGGTCCGGTAGTTATTCCACTCGGATTTCAGAATATTTTTTTTCAGGTAACTGGTTTTCATCCGGACGATCGCTAAAATTTTATCCGATAAACCGCGATAACCCGCCGCTGGGTGAAGAAATGAAACGGGTGCCTGGAGTTATCATGAGCAATTCCTTTTCAGGCTGAACATTTTCCGTCCGGGCACTGGTTGAAACAGCTGTTTCCGGATTGGTACACATACTGACCAGTGAACCGCCAAACAGCATATAAACAGGATTGATCATTGCATTCAGTAAATTGTCGATCATGTAAATACCAAGAAAGATCGCCGTGGCTGCAGAAATACCCCAGGTTCCGGTGTTCCATGATTGAGGTTTTACCCGGTATATGAAAAGCACGATCGGCCACTGAATGGCTGAAACCAGCCAGAAAAGACCATATACTCCGTTGACTCCGAGAACAATGACCCACAGGCCATCCGTCACACTGATATCTTTTCCGGTATCGTCATAAACTCTTGAACGTCCGAATCCTCCCCATCCGAAAAAACTGCCTTGCATAGCTTTCTGGACAAGAATGGTTTCGTTGTCAAAACGGAACTGCAGTGACTCAGAGCGGGTAACACTGAATTTTTCAGCGACAAGACCGGAAAGGTTCCGTCCGTCCCAGTATCCGGTCGATCTTGTAAGGATATAGAGAGAGGGAACCAGCAGAAGCACAATGACCAGCACCGTGTTCTTCAATCTGTTTGAAGCATAGAGTACGAGAAATGCTATAAGGAGCAGGGTTATAGCCCCAGCAGAACGCATGATGATGGTCGTCAAACCGAGGGCAAGTAGAAGGTAGCGGGAAGGGATGAAGAGGATTTTTTTCGGCAGCATCCCGCTGAAAAACAGCCAGGTGCCGAGCAGCACACCGAGAACCATCCACATGGAGGTCATCAGGCCGTGATCCATATACACCATCGGCCTGTACCCGCCGCCTTCCCTGAGCGACTGCACGAAGTCGCTCTGATGGAACCCGTATGTCAGACGATGCAGCTGCGGGCTCATGACCAGTTCGAATCCACAGAACGGAATATAGACAACCGCACCGATGAAAATGGTAAATGCAAGGATTTTTACACTCTCCACATCGCTGAAATAAACTCTCGCGATATAATAAGGCATTCCCCATCGTTCCGTTTGCGTAAGAGTCTGGGAGAGGGCATCATAAAGACCATCTCCGTTCACCATCGAGGAAAAAAAGGGAGAGGTGCACCAGAAAAACATGGGGATATCCGCGGCACTGAACCGGAAGGCCTGCATTTTTTCGCGCTTGAAAATATAAGCACCGATCAGAATACTCAGACAGATAACCACGGTTTTCGTATTGTGAAGAAACATCATATCCAGGCTTGCAACCGGAAGGAACATCCAGCCGGCGACAAAACCGATGGCAATAGCCTGACGATGGTCAAACTTCCTGAAAAGCGTGATGACCACGAGCGGCCAGGATGCAAAAGCTACCGGCACGAGAATATTTCCGGGGATACTACCCATGGCGGATGTTCATGATTATCTTTTCAAGAGCTGTCTGCCATGAAAGCGATCTGTCGTAAAACTGTTTCTGCAGTCCAAGGCACATGGCCTGTTTTTCGCGGTAGAAGTTTCTGTCAGCGGAAAGCCTGACGATCGCTTCAAGATATCCATGAACGTCGTCAGGGGGGACTTCCACTACAGCACTGCTGACATATTCAAGTGCCGGGCATACTGCCGAGGTAATGACCGGACGTCCTGCAAGAATCGCTTCTGCCAGGACCTTGTTGAAGCCCTCTTCGAATGTAGTTCGGGTGGGCACAATAAAGACATGGCTCCTGTTGATCTGGGCAAGCATTTCGTCCTGCCTGCAGAAACCGTGAATGACAAAATGTTTTTGAAGATTTTTTTCACTGGCAGCTGTCCTCAGCTCCTGTTCTTTCGACCCATTGCCGCACAGGTGGATAAAAATTCTTTCATTACCCTGCTTTTCAAGCATTTCAGCAATCTGCAGCAGATCGAACACTCCCTTGTCCGTTTCGATACGACCGGCAAAAAGAACGTTGAAACAATCCGAATCGTCATCCGGAGGAATGATTGAAGAAAAGAGCTCCTTGCGGTATTGCGGAAGAAAAGGGTAAACAGGTCGCGGATGATTCCCGGTGATGCTTCTCACCTGCGTTTCAACGCTTTGTGAAATTGCAAGTATGGCTGTGGATCTGGCCGTGAAAACATGTCTGTTCAGCAGGTTGATGATTTTCTGCACACGGGAAACCGGTCTGAAGCGTGGCCATAACGTACAGTGAAGCGTGGGAATCAGCTTCAATCGTGCTGGCGCCATCAGGGTGAACGGAAAAAAATGACCAGTCGAGTCTGCCATGACAAAGATGTCCGCCCCTTCATCCAGCGCCTTCTGTACGACACGGCGCAGATACCGGATCTGCTGCAGATGGAAAGCAAGCCCGGCGACATCCTTTCCTTTTGGCATGTTTTCCACATAAAATTGATCCGTGCGGATATGTGCCGCTCTCGGGCATGATGAAATGGCAACTCCTCTTGCACCGAGACTTTTGCAGGCTTCAAAAAAAAGACTGCTGTAGGTAACCGCAACCTGATTCGGATCGTCCGTGCCATTCAGCCAACAGGAAAAAGTCCCGACGATATCCCCCGGACCAGCAGCGTATGCTATGCATAATCTCCTGTTTTCAGTTTTCTGTTCCATTCAGGTCACGTTCAATTAATGATTTATACTGCCGAACTCAAGGCAAAAGTCATAACTGTCTGCATATGCACACAATCATCCTTGTCGCATGGCAACGGCCGGTATTCCGACGGCTGTCGCATTTTCAGGAACGTCGCTGATGACAACGGCATTAGCGCCGATGCGTGCATGTGCCCCCACGGCAAGTCCTCCGAGAACTTTTGCCCCAGCTCCGATATCGACATGCCCTCCTATCACCGGCAGACCGGGCTTGCTCCCGTTACCGATGGTGACCTGTTGAAAAATCAGGCAGTTGGGGCCTATTACAGCATCGGGATGGATGACGATGCCGTTTGGATGAGGGAGCAGAAGTCCTCCTGCAATTTTTGAGTTCAACGGAATATCCGCCCCGCATACGGCACTCCAGAAACGATGCAAAAAAACGGTCAGAGGTATCTGCATTTTTGAAATGATACCACCCATGGATTTCAAACGCTGGTACCTGCGTATCGATGCAAGCAGGTATTTGGCAGGCTCATACCGGCCCGGAACAATTTTTTCACGCCTCCAGTCAGGCTGTGTTGCTGAAATCATTTCCATTCGTTATACCCTGGGATACCAGATTTTGTTTTTTTCAAATCTTTTCCTCTCAAACGACCCACTGCCGACTGAACTGCATCGACTTGTTTATCCGCTTGCCCGGCGGCACTCATACCAGAAATGCCCCGGAAGCATCCCGCTGGAAAAAGAGCGAGAACAATCCATCACTTCTTTTTCTTTGCCGCATATTTTTTCCCTTTCTTTTTTTCGAATGCGCTTAAAAATTTATTAACCCGTTCATTCATCCCTCCGATAGTCTCGTTCAGTTTCCGTATCAGTCCCGAAGCCGGTGGCAGGTTGCGGATAAATTCCTCGAGGTTCCTGGTATTGATCTCTTTCAGCAATCCGGGCGGATTGGCAAGCAGTTTATCGATGGTCACTATCCGCTTGTTCCCGCCCCAGTTGAGGACCGGAGCAATCGCCGGGATATCGAGCCTCACAAGCTGCTCCGCAGCACGCCTCAGATCCCGGTAGCGTGTACTTTCGCCCAGACTGATCAAGGCAACGATATCGACAAACAGCGCCATGAACTCGGTCATATCGCTTTCGAGCACCGGAGCGCTGTCAATACAGATGAAATCATATTCGCCTCTGACCTGACCGATCAACGCTGGAATACCATGCCTCGGAACAATTTTCTCATTGTTTTTGCCCGCATAGAGGATATCGATACCGTATTCTGAACTGCTGACGACATGTTCTGACAAAGCTGCAGAATCAACCAGATAATCAGTGAACCCCGATTGATCCGGGGAGCTGGATGTCAGCTTGCCGAGAGCCGGTTTTTCAAAATCCGCCTCTATAAAGAGAACTCTGGAAGACATCCGGGCAAGAGCCTGTGCACAGTTGAAACCAAGCGTTGTAGCCCCAACCTCTCTTTCAACGCCGGTAAAGAGAATAACCCTTGCATTGTTTTTCTTTTTTTCCAGATCAAAACGGACAGCAAGACTTCCGACAGCCCTTCCTGCAGGATGATCCGGTTCCGACCGGAGAAGGTTGTGAAACGTAATGCCGGGTGGTGTCTTCACGATGGGTTCGACAGGAGGATAACCGAGCGCCTGCCTGATTTCCTCCGGACGTCTGATGCGGTTATCGAAAAAGTCGAAAGCCAGGAAAACAGCGCCGACACTGCCGAAAGCAAAAGCAAAAAAACCCATCAGCAGCTTCTGGGTATTGGATCCTTTCGGCCTGTCCGGTTCACGGGCTGCGGATTCAACCGAGATTCGCAGAGGAGCTTTTCCTTCAACCTCGAGCTCATGAATTCTGGTGTCAACCCTGTCGAGCAGATCACGGCTGTGTTTCAGGCGCGCATTGAGCGACTCTCCGATATGAAGACCCAGCGATATCCTTACGGCTTCATCCTTGCTTTTTGCAAGCTCTTTCAGAATATCATCTTCTGTTTTTCTGGATTTTTCGAGCCTGCTTTTCGCATCGATAATTTCTTTCTTTTTTTCATAATCACGTTTGCCGTATACGATCGTTTTAGCTGTTCTTCGGACTTCATTCTGCAGCTTTTTCTCGTAGTTTCTCATTCCTCTCATGCGCTCTTCGACATAGATGCGGTCGGGATTTTTTTCCGTAAGTCCATCGGTGGTGGCTCTCAGCTGCTGCTGCTGCTGATAGGTCCAGGACGATGTGGAATTAAGTGACTGATCGCCCATGACCAGTTCTTCGACCATCGGGTCCAGGGAAAGGGCTCCCAGAACTTTTACAAACCGTTCAACAGCGGCCAGATTATTCTCCGATGAGACCCTTTCCGAATAGGCGTTAAGGGATTGAGACTGCAATACCTCCGTTTTTTTTCTCGCAAGGTTGTTTTCTTCCGTAAAATCCGCCGTGGCAATGTCCCTGGTCAGAATATTCAGTTTATCTTCCATGGTGGCAATTTCAGTACTCAACGCCTGCCGCTCATGGCGAAGGAAAACAAGCCTTTCATTATCCTGCATCTCATTGGCATTCCTGACTTTTTCGAGATACACCTCCATCTGATGATTGAGCAGAGGCGCCAGACCGGCCTTTTTCGGGCTCGATGCCGTCAGATCGATAAGATGCGTTCCCGGAACTGGACTCACCTTGATGATGAATGGAAGGATATCGGCACATTTTTCAGCTGGAAGATCCGCCGGAAGAATCGAGGCTTTCTGGTCCGGAGTCAACCTTTCGACGGTTTTTTTCAAAACTTCAAAATCCATCATGCGCCTTGCCTGCGTATTTGCATAATCCCGGTAATAATTGATGATTGAAGGGTCTTCCGATGTCGTCAGCAATGAAGGGATGACCGGATCTATTCTCATGAAGGCATGCACCTCGTAATTTGGTTTGCTGATAAAAAGCACGATGGGAACCATCAGCGTGAACAGAAATGACGCGATGACGAGAACAAACAGTCCGTAGCGTGTGGCAAAGCCCTGAACGTGGAAAGACTTTGACGGCTTTCCGAAAGGAAGTGGGTCTCTGAGAGCTTGCTCCTTCAGCATGATGGGTTGCTTTTCCGTTTAAACGGCAGTAATTCCAGCGCTATCTTTTTTTCTTCACGATTCAGAATGGTAGACCAGAAAAGAATTGCCACTGCCGTTACATATAAAATACCGCACGCAAGAACCAGCATTATTCCCTGTAAACGTCCGCTGACCGGGAATATTTCCGTAATGCCGACAACAAGTGCGGCAGGCAGGAGTGGAATAAAAGCCGGCAGAATCGAAAAGGGTATGAACTCCCTCAGACTTACCGTGAACGCCGCATTGCTCCGCCAGAAAAGGAATGAAGTCCCTGCTGCGGCACTGAAAGCAACAGCTGCGGCGGCACCGGCAAGCCCGAAAGAAATGGTGGCGACAGGGATCCAGACAAGCATCAGTATTGCCTGGAACAACGTGTATTCGAGTTCCCTGCCATTGCGGTCGATACCGCGAAATATCATGGTTACAGGCCCGGTGCCGAGTTTTATCAGATAGGCGATGGACAGGAATATCATGACATCCGCGGCTTCCGAATACTGCAACCCGACCCAGACATGAATCAGCGGATATGCGATCGCTATCAGAAAGATGAAGAGTGTCGAACTCAACATATTGGTAAAGCGGATTCCGCTGAGATAGAGACCTTTCAATTCTTTGCTTTCCAGCCGGTTATCGTTCCTGAATTTTCGATGCAGCAGAAACAGCAGAACTATGGTAACGAGGAATGCCGCAAAAGAGACCGGCAGCATCGAAACAGGCAGCCATTGCGGGACACGCGGCAGAAAAGCTGCCGGAATGATGGCAAGTGCCGCTGCAGCAAGGGAAATAACAAAATAGGTTACGATCCTTTCTGAAACCGGGTTGATTTTGTCCTCTGTCCATTTCCCCTCAAGATGAGCTGCAGTAGACAGAAAAGGTCCGAATGCCGAGTTGGAAATCCCGCTCGCTGATGAGGGAAATTTCCTCCCGATCTCAAACATACCGCCGGCGGCCAGACCCAATATGGCCGTTATATACATCCTGTCGATTACCGAGAGGAAGATGCCAAGAATGCCCAGAACCTGCACTTTACCGCCGAAGCCGAGAAACTGGCGAAAATGCTCCCTGCTGACAAGTTTCCAGGATATGCGGAGTGATGGAAGCAATGATCGTGCGATAGCCCAGCAGATCGATGTTTCAAGAACAAGCTTGAAAGCGAAGGCGTACAACAAACCTTTGACGCCCGCGCCAAGGAAAAGGAAAGCGACAATCGCAACTATCTCGCTCAAGCCCGCAACCGTTGTTACGATTTTCTCCTTTGCAAATTCATGCATCCCGTTGATTACGAAACGAAGCCCGCCCAAAGTGAGTTCGAGACCGAACACCGCGGCGGTACCGAGAAATATTGTTGTAGCGAGTTCCTGCTGTGACTTGTCGATATGAAATCTCTCGAGAATGAATGGCATGATCAGAACAAGCACTGCGAAAAAAAGAAGGCTGAACGAGAACATATAAGCTATTCCTGTTGAAAGAAGCTTGCTTACATCATTTTCACGACCTTCAGCGAGATATCTCGCGGTATATCGGATATAGGTGCTGTTCACGCCAAAGCCTCCCATTCCGGCATAGGAAAGGATGATGAAGCTGAGAGACCATAGACCGAATTCCGTCAGAGAGATATGATGAAGAATGAATGGCGTGATCAGGAGACGGACCGCCATATAAAAAACCATCGCCACCATACCCGAGAGGGCATTGCCTGCCAGTTTTTTTTGAGCTTTCGCTTCCTGGTCCATCAACGCACCGGTTTATTCGTAAGACATGCCAAGTGACTCATCGAAATCCTTTTTTTGACAGCGTTCATTTCCTTTGCCGGAAAATGCATTGACCCAGACACTCCGTGTCACTGATTCAGGCTTGAGGAACTTTTATTTAATTGTCTTGTAAAAAAGAACGCCCGTAGTTGCCGTACTGAAAATTTGCAGTGACGGCAAAATCTTTTCAAGGGTATAATTGAATTTTGCCATACCGCTTGAACCGACAAAAACAATGTCGTTGGACATCAATGCATAGTTGCTGGTAAAATCACCTCGCTCGACAATGCCCTTCATGTCGATCTGCATGACATCGCCCTTGAGGTTCTGCTGCCGGATAACATAAACTTTGCCGGGATGCGCGTACTTGTTCATACCTCCAGCAAGCATGATAGCCTTGACGACACTCATACCGCTTTTCAGTTGAACAGCGCCCGGTGAAACGACCTCCCCCATCACAAAAACCAGTTCGTCCGATGCTTCGGGAATATAGATGATATCATTGTTCATAATCCTGGCGTTCAGGGCCATATTTCCGTTAATGAGCAGGTCCTGGAGGTTGACCCAGATAACGGTATCACTACCCCTGATAATCGAGCATTTTGTCAGTGTAGCCTCTTTCACGTTGTCAGGAATGCCGCCAGCCAGTGCAAGCGCTTCGAGAAGGGTTCCCTTGCCGGGGAAATTGATGACTCCCGGCTTGCTGACCCGTCCGAGCACATATGCCTTGTTGTTGCGAAACTCCTGGATGCGGATGGTAACTTCCGGTTTGATATAGAACACTTCAAGCTTTTTGATAACCAATTGCTCAACTTCATCCTGAGTATGGTTCAGCACATTGATGCTTCCGATCCTCGGAACGGAAATAAAACCGTCCGGGGAAACCACCATATTTTCCTGTGATAGTTCCGGCCGGTGCCATACCTGGATATTGATGACATCTCCCGGTCCAAGTGTGTATTTGTATGTATCATGCGGAGTAATCGCCTCTATTTTCGCAGGTGTTGCGTATTCCTGCACTTTTTTCGGCATATCGACGTGGAAATCCTTGTCCGGGGAAGCCGGAGGAACACGGACAGGAACAGGCGAAATGCTGCCGCACGAGGTCAGGAGGAATACCGTGCAGAAAGCAAGAAAAACAACAATGGCCTTCATGATATGTCCATGAGGTGTTTTGCGGCAGATTGCCTGACGGCCCCAGAAATACAAGTATCGATCGACTTTCATAATTTGAATATCAACACCGCATCAACAGGATTAATCAATGACAGATAACTGATTCGCGATGTACATATTGCAATGGTTACTTCTCATTTTCGCTTGACGGCTGCAATGAAACTGAGTTTTCCGAAACGTTTTTTCTCTTTGAAATGACTTTTGCCGGAATGCCTACGGCAATCGAATCATCCGGCACGGAAGTAATGACAACGGCATTCGCCCCAATATCGACATTGTCCCCTATCGTGATATTTCCAAGTATTTTCGCCCCTGCACCGATATTGACCTTGCTGCCTATCTTCGGTGCAACCTT
>CAIYPU010000075.1 GCA_903928225.1 uncultured Chlorobiaceae bacterium | reverse complement strand
GCAGCTTCTTCGTCATCACTGCAACCAAAAATCGAAGAGACGAGACCGATTGCACCACCAACAACCGCGCATACAGGACCCAAGCCGCTAACAGCTATTGCCACGGAAATCGTAGATGATATAGCATTACCAACCTTGCCGCCAACAGCCTGACCGATACCTGCAGCTGCAAATGCCAGGCCTTTATAAAGACCGGCGTAATCTTTCGCACCCTTAGCCGCCTGGTTCTCTGGACTGAAAAACTCGGAAAGAGCCGTATAGGATGCCTCGAACTGATCCCATCCGGCTATCCTGATGCCAGAATAGGACATGATGCTTTCTATACCCCTTATTGCATCAATCCCCTGTTTATTGGTGATTCTATCCGTCAGGTCACTATCACTTGATTTGTAATTATAAACGCCAAGGTTGAAGGCCGAAGTATCATATTGGCCACCCATAAGTGATTCATGGTACTTCTGCGATACGGCTTGCAGTGCGGCATTGTACTGTTCCTGAGATATCACGGTTTCCTGAAGAAGCAACTCAAGGTTTTCGAGCGCCTTTTTTGCCTCCATGCCGGCTTCGTATTGGCCTTTGATAGCCTCAAATTCCTTTGCGTACCACTCCTGCGCATCAAGAATTTTTTCAGTCAGTTTCTCGCGTTCCCGCGCTTCTTTTTCCTGCGCCCGGTCCAGTGCGGATTTTCCTCCGCCTTCTGATTTTAACCTGACAGGTGATGTTTTATTGGTGATTGTGGGAGAACTGAATGAACGCGATGAGTCATAATATGCCCTCAATATTGCAGCATTTTCATCCCCAATGACGTAATTTCCTTTTTGCTTTTCCCACGGCTGACGAAATGTTCCGGATGCGATTGAGTTCATAACATCAACTCCGCCCTTGAATACACCACCGGCATACGTCAATGTTCCGACCCCTCCACCAATGATAGCACCGGCTCCGCCTCCGAATCTCGCCCCAATCGCAGCCCCTCCGCCAATCAATCCGATCGCTTTTGCTGCTTCAGGGTGGTTTGTTATCCAGTTGCTGATACCAGCAAATGCTGATACTATCGACTCTATCGAGTTTGCTATACCAACAAACCCGTTAATTATCCCCCCCTTGTTCGATTCAATGGTTTTTGCCAGGTCCTCTATTTTTCCGGCAAGTGTATCAGTGCTGCCCGATGCTTTATTGCCCTCAGAAACAACACTTTCAAATGCGTTCTTCAGTTCGGTCATGGCCTGACCGACCGTCGTGCCCATCTGCTGGAATTCGCCATCTACCGTCTGTGCCTGATCGATCAACGCCTTTGTCACAGCCTCAGCCGTCAGTTTGCCATCTTTTCCATACTGACGGAGCTGACCGATAGTGATACCCATCCCATCGGCTATCATTTTGGCAAGCCGAGGGGTTTGCTCAAGGACAGAGTTCAGTTCTTCGCCCCTGAGCACACCCGATGCCATACCCTGCCCTAACTGAATAAGCGCTGCGTTCGCTGATTCAGAAGATGCTCCCGATACAATAAGTGCCTTATTGACGCCTTCGGTCATTTTCAGGAGCTGCTCGGTATTCAACCCAAGCGACTCAGTGGACCTGGCCATTTGGGTGTACAGGTCAGCCGTCGCCGAATAATCCGTCCTGGTCTTTTGAGAAATCTGGTAAAGCGAGGCCTGCACGGAAACCAGTTCCTGAGATGATTTCGTGACGAGCTTCAGGCGGCCATCAAGAAGCGTGTACTTATCGGCAATATCGACCAGGGATTTCAAACCCATCACACCAACACCGGCAGCAAGGGATCCCATGGCCAGTTTAGCCGTACTCTCAAGCGTTTTCAGCGACCTGGTCGTCAGACCAATCTGATTGGCGAAAGCCGCAAGCTTGTTTTTCTCGGTCCGCGCCTTGAACTGCTCAAGCGCTTTCGATGCCTCCTTGAATCCCTGGTTGAATGCTGTGGTGTTCAACCCCAGGCTTACATAGAGATTTCCTATGCGTCTGCCGAGTCCCATTACCTCATCCTGTTTTTCCTTCCCTTCTTGACCATACCAACCGCTTCTTCCATCAACCGCTCTTCTTCTTTTCGCTGGCGCCTTGTTCCTTCGGCCTCCATCTCGAGACGCTCAAAAAGCTCATGTTCGGCAAGTTCCTTACATGTCAAGGCCGTAAGCATTCGCCCTATGCTGGCGAATCCAAGCTCCCTGGCAAGTCCTCCGAGCCAGAGGAAACGATCGATGCTTCCGTATTCGACTTCGACTTTTTTTTCGCACTGCCGGTCACTTTACCATCTTCATCAGCCGTGTTCACGACCAATTCATTGAGTTTGTTGACGGCATCGAACACTTCACTGAAGAATTTTCCCGGCAAACCTGTCTTCTTGTCCAGAGCTGTCGCCCGGTCCTCTTTTGTCTCGAAGACTACCGCGCCATCTTCATCGATAACCGACCGGAACACCATTTCGGAAACGAAATAATCATTGACGGCAGCCTCGTCCGTGAAAGCTTCCCGAAGTCGCCGGATTTCAGCAAATACCTCCTGTTTTGCCGATGCCGGAAGCTCTCGAATTTCTACCGGCTTGCCACAAACCGTTATCGCTTCTGTTTTCAGCCACTGCTGGCCAAGGATTTCACTTTTTTTCATCGTTCGCGCTCCGGGTTATGCGGTTGCTCTGGTCAAGATGCCGGATCCTTCCAGGGAAACCTGCATCATCGATACATCGCCGACCTTGCCGGACAAGGGCGTATAGTTGGGAACAACGCAGGATCCCGAGTAACTGGGATTGGTTGCCGAAACCGCGCTGGATTTCGGTTTCACCGTGACCGTCGGATTCGTATCGGACATGAACCCGGCATAGATCGCAGCATCAACCGATCCTGCCGCGAAGTCCTGCTGGAAGTTCAGGCTCATGGTCCAGTCCTTCAAACCGCTAATGCGCTGCCTGAAGCCGCCTGAACCCATTCCTGTTGAATCAGGTACTTCCTTCTTGTACTCCACAGTCACCGAATCAAGGTGATCCGAAAGGTCGTAGTTCGTGCCTCCAACATTGAGCACGACCGTAACATCCGTAAGGGTGAATTTTGCCATTGTTATTGTGCGTTATACGATTGAAAATGATGCCATAACAGAAAAAGAAGGGGTTGTCCCTGTCAGTGTCCATGACAACTGGAAATACGTCCCTATGGCCCCAAGAATGGCTTCAGAATAGAGTCCGGAAAGCGCATTGATGGCCGGTGTCGTGATCAAAGTCGTCGGACTGGTCATGCCTACTACCTGGCTGCTTTTCAGGGTAAACGTGATCGTCGGTGTGCCACTCCCCGATATCCCAAGTACATGGATTGCAAGCTTCAGTTTTTTGCCAACGCCCGCATTGCTGTTTTGCTGGACCGTTGAAACTCCGCCTGCTGTTATCGCATTCGACGGCAACACCATGACCGCTCCTTTCGTCATCAGGGAATTGCCCGCCGCGCCAATCTGGAACGGAGTTACTTCGCCTACCTGGCCAAGAACCTGAATACTTGATTCCACTGCCTTCATGAAATAGGCTATACCGCCAATCGATGGGGTATTGGCAGTGACCGTAACCGTGAAGTCCGAACCGTCCAGCGCAGACCATCCCGCCTGGTCCGCATCATCGGGTTCCATGAACCCGCCCGCGCCGAATGTGAAATCGCGAAGCCCGGACAGCTTCTCACGGGCCGTCATCCCGAACGTCGTCGCATCCTTGATATCCTTGCTTGCCTGTATCTGGCAGGTATTGCTCCTCGATGTCAGTTCATAGCCATCGATGTAGATCCGCTGGTCCCGCAAAATGTCCTTGCTCATACCGTCTGATGCTTAATTGTGATTTCGATCGTCCCCAGATGCTCTTCCGTTTCATCCACATAACCGTCATACTCGTCCAGGATAAACGTGTCGAGAACTTGAAACACTGAGTCCTGTTTCCACCTCCGTAACGCTGCTTTCGCCTGCCGCTGAACCGTTTTCATGCTCGCATAGCTATCGGCTATGATCTGAATGCTCCATGACGTCTCTTCTATTCCCTCATCGGTACCCATTGCCGATACCGCGCCAAATCCCGTCTGTTCATAGTAAATCGCAGGTTTTGGGGTCCCTTGTGGCAGGAACCCGGGAAATACCCTATCCCCTATCAGCTCTGCCAAACCAGCAAATCCTTTCAGCCTTGCGGTCAATGTCGTTCCGATATCGGCCATTACTTCCCTGCCTCCTTAACAACGGCTTGAACTAACTTTTTCTCAACCGCTTCAACGACCTGAGATTCCGCGCCTTCGAATGCCTTTTCCATCCAGTGCTGGGGCTTTATTCCTCCTTTATATTGCCTATCGATTCTTTGGCCCCCTAAAAAACGCTTTGTGCGCTTATCTCTTCGATAGGTCTGCCTGCCTCCCTTATTGGCCCGGATCTTTGTGCCTTTCTCGACGAACAAACCCCAAAAAGCATCCGAGGTATGCACCAGAATTTTCACGTCGGATTCGATTG
>CAIYPU010000074.1 GCA_903928225.1 uncultured Chlorobiaceae bacterium | reverse complement strand
TGTCCTGCAGCGCTTCCCTGAGATTGCTCTGCACAAGGGCGCCGAGAAGCTGTGACGAAACCAGGAGGTAGTAGATCGGAGCGCCGAGGATCACGGCGTCGAAGTCCCTGACGAAGCTGTAATCGCCGGTGCTTTTACATTTTGCTTTTTCGACGTAGGCCCCTTTTTCCGCGAGCTTTCTGCCGACAATATCCACGAACTTGTCGGTGGACCCGCCTGCCGTCCGGCTGTCATACAGGATGATTGCTTTCATGGTTCGGGATGAAGGAAATGATTTTTGAAGAGTGAGCAAAGACAGCGGAGCTGTTCCGTAAAGTCCCTCTGGGTAAATTACGCTAAAAAAGATTAAGAGCACGAAGGATAACGTATTATTTCAGCCGGGAGGGGAATAAAAAAAGCGTTCACCAGGAACGCTTTTTTTACGGGTTATCTGACTGAAGTCATCAGACGAACTTCGAATAGATGTCGAGGAGGTCGGTGACCCTTGTTGAATAACCGAGCTCGTTGTCGTACCAGCCGACAACTTTTACCATGTTGCCGGAGCTCATCGTGAGTAGTGAATCGAAAATGCAGGAGTGCGGATTGCCGACGATGTCCATGGAAACGATCGGGTCTTCACAATATTCAAGGTAGCCCTTCATGCTTCCTTCGGCGGCGGCTTTCATGGCGGCGTTGATTTCCGCTTTGGTTGCAGGCTTGCTGAGGATAGCCGTAAAATCGGTGACTGAGCCGTCAGGTGTCGGGACCCTCATGGCGAAGCCGTCAAGCTTGCCGGAGAGTTCCGGGATAACCTCGCCGATAGCTTTTGCAGCGCCGGTGCTGGTCGGGATGATCGACAGGGCTGCGGAACGGGCGCGACGCAGGTCCTTGTGCGGAAGGTCGAGGATGTTCTGGTCGTTGGTATAGGCATGCACGGTGGTCATGAACCCCTGAACGATGCCGAAATTGTCCTGCAGCACCTTGACCATCGGAGCGAGGCAGTTCGTGGTGCAGCTCGCGTTCGACAGGATCTCTTCCTTGCCGGTGATGCTGTCGTGGTTGACGCCCATGACGATGGTGGCATCCACCTTGTCTTTTGCCGGGGCCGAGATGATGACTTTTTTCGCGCCGGCAGTGATGTGCTTCGCAGCTGCTTCGCGCGAGGTGAAGATACCGGTCGATTCGACGACGATATCGCATCCGAGGGCTTTCCAAGGAAGCTCTTCCGGGTTGCGCAGTGCGGTGATGCTGATGGTCTTGCCGTTTACAACGAGGTTCGTGCCGTCCACTGAGACTTCACCATTGAATTTCTTGTGGGTGGAATCGTATTTCAGGAGGTGGGCGAGAGTTTTCGTATCACAGAGATCGTTGATTGCAACAATTTCATAATTCGGGTTGTTCATCGCCTGGCGAAAAACGAGGCGCCCGATACGGCCGAATCCGTTAATGCCGACTTTTACTTTTGCCATGATGTCTACCGGATGGAATAATTGATTGAAAAAAAATGAAAATACTTCCGTACTGAAACATAAACATTTAAATCGAAAATATCATTGTCAATCAGATTTATCAATTGAAAAATTCAGGAATATTTTTTAAGGCTTTCGATCAGCAGGTTTTTCAGGTTCGCAAAACTGCCATTGCTGAGCATGACAACGACATCGCCGTCTTCAACGTTTTTTTCGATGAACCCGACGATATCCATCGGGTAATCGCGGTTTTCCTGTGTGGATATGAATACCTTTTTCCCCTGGTTTTCCAGCTCGTTTTTCAGGCGGTCGGTGTCGAGGCGCTCATCGGGATTGTACCGTTCCGGCCGGTGTACCTTGCCGAACGCAACTACGGATGATGGCGAAAAGCACTCCGAAAGCTCTTTCTGGAAGATGTTCCTGGTTGTGGTGTTCGAGCGGGGTTCGAAACAGGTGACGATCCTGCGGCCCTCATAGAGCCCGGCTATGGCTTCGAGTGTCACTCTCACCGCGGTCGGATGGTGGGCGAAATCTTCCACCAGTGTGATGCCGCGGCCGAATGTGCCGATGACCTCCATCCTGCGTTTCGGGCGGCGGAAGAAGGGAAGTCCCCTCGATACCGCTTCGAACGAAAGTCCTGCGGCCATCGCCGCCGCGATGGCCGCGAGGGTATTCATGATGTTGTAGTTGCCGAAAAGCGGGACCTTCACGTTTCCTTCGAGCTTGCCGCAATGCAGGATATCGAACGAAGATCCGTCATGGTCCGCCGTGATGTTGATCGCCTGCCATTCGCACTCTCCGGTCAGGCCGAAACGTTCCACCCTGCAGAAGGCTTTCGAAGCCGCTTCGAGGGCTGTGGGATCCTCTCCGTTCACGATCAGTACGCCGTTTCGCGGGATGAGGTTCACGAAAAGCCTGAAGCTTTTTCGGATTTCCTCGAGCGAACTGAAGATGTCGGCATGGTCGAACTCGATGTTGTTGATGATGGCGATGTCGGGGCGGTAGTGCAGGAATTTGCTCCGTTTGTCGAAAAACGCCGTGTCGTATTCGTCACCTTCACTGATGAAGAATCCTTCCGTTTCCCTTCCCGAAGCCCTGCATCCGACGGAGAAGTTTTCGGGAATTCCTCCCACGAGGAAACCGGGTTTGAGGCCGCCGTGTTCCAGAAGCCATGCGACGAGTGAAGTCGTCGTCGTCTTGCCGTGGGTCCCTGTAACCACAATGGATGTATTGCCGCCGATGAGGGTCCTGCGGACGAGATCCGGCATCGACACCAGTTCGAGCCGGTGTTCAAGTGCATATTCGAGCTCGGGATTGCCCCTGCTGATGGCATTGCCGACCACGATGAGGTCCGGCGATGCGCTTTGCAGGTTATGCTCCGAGAAGCCGTTGAAATACCTGATGTTGTGCTCTTCGAGGTAGGTGCTCATCGGAGGGTAGAGCTGCGTGTCCGAGCCGGTGATCGCATGGCCTGCATGGGAGAGTGCGACAGCGGTGGATGCCATCGCCGTTCCGCCGATACCGATAAAATAGATGGAGCTCATCTTGCGGATTGATTGTTACGTTTTTTTTTACCAGATCGTACGGGTAATAATATATGAAAACGTCGGTGACGTCAGGGGGTATTGTTTGAGGGAAATGTCAAGGGTTGGTCGAAAAAGCCGGTAACATTGAGAAACATCGGTTAAAACTATGCGTCTGCCGGGGAATAACTATCATGGGCGACGTTTTCCCCGGCAGTATTTCCGGTTCAGAATGAAACTGCTACGGTTGCGTGCGTTACGTCGATATCGGCCGAATAGTCGTTGTTCTGTCCATTGGAGATATGGTAGAAGCCTCCGCCGATTTTGATTTCGCCCGTTACGGGGACCATGATATCAAATCCAGTGCGGAACTGGAGCAGCTCCTTTGATTCCCAATGGCTTCCGATGTCTCTCTGATACAGCGCCGGTCCGAAAAATGGAGTGATCTGAACAGGCCCTATCCTGTAGTCCTTTCTGATGCCGAAAGAGGTGTACACGGCACCGTCCGGAGCGAAACCGAAAGCATATAACGGCTTGAATTTCCAGAACAGATAGCTGTCGGGACGGTAATCCACTGATATCAGCACATCTTTTCCCGGTCCGTCACTGCCGCTTTTACTGTTGCTGCCGGCAGTGATCAGCCATTCATTCTTATGAATCGGAAGGTTTTCTCCGGCTGTTTTTTCTTCGGCGGGATTGACAAATACAAGGACGCCCGCCGTCAAAGCGACATAGGTGGCGTAAGACAGGCCAAGTACGGACATAGCTGGTGGATATGAAGGGTTGGGTGAATGTGTTCTGGTCGTGAATGAATAAATATAGTTTTTAACTCTGAAAAATCACTCCATCAATTCAACTGGTCCATGAAAAGATGGTTCTGTTGATATTATCGTTTCATTGAGGATTTTCATGTTTTGGGAATGCCACGCGTACGTAAATTCCGGCAATCATCACAAGGACATTGACAATCCCGACAACGATGAATGGTGCTTTCGGGCTCACGGAATCGAAAAGCCTTCCTCCGAGCGCGGTTATGACAAGGATCCCGAACGCTCCGAAGATGTTGAACATGCCGATAACGGAGCCACGTTCCGCTTTTGGAGCTTCCTGCCCGATCAGGGATTGTGCGCCGAGGAATGAGCTTATCTGGCCGATGCCGAGGAGTACAAAGAAAATGATTGAGCCTTGTTCGTGCGGGTTTCCGATCAGTGCGAGCGAAAGATATCCTATACTTGCAAGGACCATGCAGACGATGAGGGCCGTCACCCTGTTCCACCGGTCGATCAGTGGCCCGATGACCGGCGCCCAGAGCAGGGCAGCTCCCTGCGATATGATGAACATGATCATCCCTTTTTTTACGGCTTCCGCTGGAGGTAATCCCAAAGCGATGCCTGCGGTTGTTCCCCATAGGGGCAGGAATGTTCCGATGATGGACTGGTCGCCTCTGGCGACGAATGCCGCGCAGTATGAGAGAAGGATTCTCGGGTTTCGAGCACATCTGATACCGCTCCTGAAAAGGTCTGAAAGCGCAGGCCGTTCCGATTGTTCGGCAGGTGTTCCACCTTTCAGGCCTGCCCAGAGGACAAAGGCGCTGACGACAGCGGTAAGCGATATGGCGAGGTGGGTATAGAGACCTGCTTCATGTCCGCCGAACCCTTTGGCAGCAAGCTGTTGAGGGAGCCCTCCGAAAATGCGGTTCAATACCACGATACCGAGTCCGTTGAGGAGGCCTGTGACGGCGATGAACTTTCCTCGGGCCCTGTCTGCGGGGTAATCGGTCATGACGGTTGCGAGCCCGCTGGTCAACGCCACGATGCCCACGGCATAGATCATGCGGTAGATGGTCAGTTCGCCAAGAGAGCGGGAGAGGGGATAGAGGGCATAGGAAAGCGCAAGGATCATGAACCCTGCTACAAACAACGGTTTCCGGCCGATACGGTCCATCAGCACGCCGGCGGGAATGAAAAGGAGCAGGGTTACGACCTCGGTCCAGAAAACGAGGTTTCCGCTGATGGTGCCCTGTTGTGTTACCGGAATTTTCAGGTTTTCGTTCAGGATGTACGCCTGGCCTATGGAAACGAAGGTCAGCAGGCCGATGGAGACGAAAGCTGAAAAAAGGAAGGTCCATGCATGGCCGGGACTTACCGATGGTGCAAGCTGCAGCGGCCCGATCGACCTGTCGCGCTGTTCGTTCATTTCAGCTCCTCCTGTTTGCCACATTCATCGAGGATTCCGTCCTGCATGTGCAGGCAGCGGTCGGAGAGTGATGCATACTCTTCGTTATGGGTGACGATCACGAAGGAGGTCCTGCGTTCCTTGCTGAGGCTTGCCATGAGCTCGTAAAGCATTTTACTGTTCCTGCTGTCGAGATTCCCGCTCGGTTCATCTGCCAGAACGAGTTTCGGATTGTTCATGAGGGCCCGGGCGATCGCCACACGCTGCTGCTCGCCGCCTGAAAGCTCCGATGGGAGGTGGTCGAGCCGTTCACCGAGCCCGAGCTCCCTGAGGAGCTGTTCAGCCCGTTTTTTCGCCGGGGGCAGTTTTCCTGTGGCGATGAATTCCGGCATGGCGACGTTTTCAAGGGCGGTGAAATCGGAAAGAAGGTGGTGGAACTGGAACACAAATCCGATTTTCCGGTTCCTGAACCGGGCAAGTTCTTTCTGGGAGAGCGTGAATTTTTTTTCCCTGAAGAGGTGGGTTCCTTCGAAAAGTATCTCGCCGCTGTCGGGACTGTCGAGTGTGCCGAGGAGGTTGAGGAGCGTTGTCTTGCCGCTGCCTGAAGCTCCGATGATGGTGACCATTTCGCCTTCTCCGACACAAAGGGATATCCCCCGGAGGATCTGCAGTTTCTGCCTTCCGGGGATGGCATAGGTTTTATCGAGGTTTTTCGCTTCAAGCATGGTCATTAGGGCCGGATCTGGCCTTCACCTTCGATGAGCCATTTGTAGGTTGTCAGTTCTCTCAGAGCCATGGGGCCCCTGGCATGCAGTTTCTGCGTCGAGATGCCTATTTCGGCCCCGAGCCCGAACTGGGCGCCATCGGTGAATGCTGTTGAGGTATTGACGTAAACGACCGCGGCATCGACCCTTTTCATGAAGGTTTCTTTGGCTTCCCTGTCGGTTGCGATGATCGCTTCGCTGTGTTTCGAACTGTAGCGGTCGATATGTTCGAGTGCCTCCTCGAGCGAAGGGACGGTTTTAACCGACATTTTCAGCGAGAGGAACTCTGTTCCGTAATGTTCCGGTTCGGCCCTGTGCAACAGTGTTTCTGGATAGTTGCCTTTCAGTGCGGCGTAGGCTTCATCGTCGGCATAGAGCACCACTTTTTTATCCTGGAGCGGTTCCAGAAGCGCGGAGAGGTCCCCGAGCCTGTCCCTGTGGATGACAAGGGTGTCGAGGGCGTTGCAGACGCTGGGGCGGCGGGTTTTTGCGTTGAAGACGACTTTCCTGCCGAGCTCAAGGTCGCCGCTCCGGTCGAAATAGGTATGCACGATGCCTGCACCTGTTTCGATCACGGGCACTTTCGAATTGTCGCGGACGAAATCGATCAGATTCTGGCTGCCGCGGGGAATGATCATGTCGATATAGCCGACCGCGTTCAGCATGATGCCTGCCGCCTCCCGTTCCGCAGGAAGCAGATAGAGGGTGGCGGGGTTGATTCCGTGGTCTTTCAGGACGTTGTGGATGAGGTCGGCGATGGCGATATTCGAATACATGGCATCGCTGCCGCCTTTCAGGACCGTCGTGTTCCCGGATTTCAGGCAGAGTGTGAAGACGTCGAACGTCACGTTCGGCCTTGCCTCGTAAATGATGCCGATGACGCCGATCGGTACGGTCACTTTCCTGAGCTCCAGTCCATTGGGAAGGGTGCGATGTTCAAGGACATGACCGAGAGGCGATGGGAGCGAAGCCACGTTGCGGATATCGGCGGCAACCCCTTCCAGGCGTGCTCCGTTCAGCAGCAGCCTGTCGTACATTGGATTCGAAACATCCATCCGTTCGAGGTCCTTCCCGTTCGCATCGAGCAGTGCTGCGCTGTAAGCCGGTATTCTTCCTGCAAGGTCAAGAAGGAGGCTGCTGATGGCCGCATCGCTCAGCGTCACGATCTCCCTGCTTGCCTTCCTGACGATTTCAAGCTGGCGTACGATGGTTTCCTGCATGGATTATATTGATTTTCAGGGTGTCAGGTAGAGGTAATCGTAATGGATCAGGGGTTTCTGGTCTTTCTGCCCCATTACGGTGCGCGTTTTTTCGGAGCTGTACTGCGCCATTCCGTAGCCGAGCACACTCTTCTCCTCTGAATATATTTTAATAATATCGCCTTTCATGAATGATCCTTCAATAGACACCACTCCCACCGGCAGCAGGCTGTTGGCTCGGACATCGGCGACCAGTGCCGTTTCGGCTCCCTTGTTGACGGTGACGGCGCCCTTTTCGAGACCTTCGCTCGTCGCGATCCACCGCTTCGGCCCGTGGGTGGTCTTCTGGGCGATGAATTTTGTTCCGGTATTTTCCCCTTCGAGCAGCGAGAGCAGTATTCCCGGTTTGCGCCCGTTTGCGATATGGACGGTTATGCCGAGCCGGGAAAGTTTATGGGCGATATGGCATTTGGTCAGCATCCCCCCTCTACCGAACTCCGACTTTCCCGGACTGATATACTGATGGAAATGCCTGGTCGAAGGATCGATTTCGCTGATGACGCTCCCGTCATCTTTTGAAAGGTCGAAAAGACCATCAACATGAGAGAGGATAATATAGCCTTCGACATCCATCATCGAAGCGATCAGTCCCGACAGTTCGTCGTTATCGGTGAACATCAGCTCGGTGACGGAGACCGCGTCGTTTTCATTGACGACCGGGATTATTTTCTGCTGCAGCAGCGCCGTGAAGCAGGTCTGCATGTTCAGGTAATGAAGACGGTCCCTGAAGTCACTTTTGGTTACGAGAATTTGTGCCGTGATCAGGCCTTTGTGCGCGAAAAGCTCGTTATAGGTGCTGATGAGCTTGATCTGGCCGGTCGAAGCGAGCACCTGCCTTGCCGCTACCGGCGTGAGGCTGCGGGATGGTTTGACCAGTGACCGACCGGCTCCGACCGCCCCGGATGAAACCAGAATGACCTGTATTCCTTTTTTGTGGAGCAGGGCGATCTGTGAGGTCAGACTTTCGAGGATGCCGATATCGAGGTCCCCATTCCTCGATGTGATGACGTTTGTGCCGACCTTGACGACAATTTTTCTATAGATGGGCTGCTGAAGCTGTTTCATACTGTTTTACCATATCATCCCCGGATGTTCGCCTTCAAGAGGCTCATCACCCTGTTCACCTGCAAGTTGTAACGACAAAGATAAAAAATAGCTTCAAACCCGGACATTTTCACTGGCGTTTGAAGAACGTTTTTTTCCGGTTTCCGGGATTGAGGTGTTTATCCTTCTGCCAGGGAGATGAACAGAAAGGAGCGATTTCGGTAAAGCCAGCCAGTCCGGAATCAGGGTACAGCTGGTCTCGATCCGGTATTTTTGTTCTGTTTCAGTCTTTCTGTTGTTTGCGGAGTCGCAATTTCAGGAGGAGAAAAATTGATCCGAGAAAAATAAACCAACCAACGAGGAGGTGAATGTCGTCAATGCCTATAAAGCCCATTTGTTTTTGTTTTCAGCAGGGAAAAACGCCGGATGGCGGCAAGGCTTTCTCAATGGGCCATTGCGAGTTTAACTTATCAAATAATTGGCTGATAACAAATATAATTCCTGTGAGCATGTTTGTCGTTAAGGCTGTTTTATCATCCGGAAAAAATCGGGTTTACTGCGCTTATATTCAGATCGAATAGGACTTTTATTTATGATTTATAGAAAGTGAATTCCCGGGTTTTTTTGTAAAAAAATGAAAAATCAGTACACATATTCTTTTTGTATTCCCCTGAATAGACAGGATTCTTCAGATTTTTTCTTGCGATTTCCGGATACGGCAGCCCAATATATTCTTGTCGGTCTTTTATCTCCGCCTTGTCGGTTGCGTGTTGACAGAAGTGTTTGTACTTTGTTGATATGATGTTGACTGGTTGTGGGGCGCTTGTTGACAAGCGCCTGTTCGCCGGATGTCCGAATTGTGTTTATTGATTATTTTTAAATACTATAACCTTGTAGTAATAAATTATAGTTACGTTCTTGTTCTCTTCGTCGTTTAATGGCATGACCGTGATGTTTATTGTAAAGCTCTCTGGCCTTTATCGAAATGGATCCGCCTTTTTTCGGACAGGAAAATACATTTTACTCCTGTCAAGTAAACGGTTTTGAACTCTTCTCGATTTATTACAGTCGGTCTGCCGGAAGAGTGAATTCGAGTTAAACAGTTTCCTGCCATCGCTTTTTTCTTCGATGTATTACTGCTGTTTATTTCTTCTTGCCTGTGTCTTAATCATAAATAAAATCAAGGCAGAAATCAGGGCTCACGTTTGGTTTTGATTGTTGAAGATCTTCCGGTCCTGTTTGTTTACATGCTGAATGGAGCGTGGTCGTTTCGTGTTCCGGCGACGTGATCGGTGTGGTTGCCGAGAGGCTTTTCAGCAGTTTGGGGAGGAGGGAAAAGAAATGCATATTTCATTGAAAGGCATATTGTTACCGGGCGGACTGATGAGCAGTTTTGATGCCCGGCTGCTTGCGTGGTGAATATGGAAAATATTCCGGAATTCACAACCTGTTATTCAGCATTTAGTTACAGTTATTTGCCTGTTTGATGGTGGCCTGATCAATCGCAGAACAACCCCTTTTCGCTTATGTGAACAACTTCCTGATTGCATATCGATGCTGTTGACGAGCCTCTTTGCCATAACCCTGCCGTTGAAAAATCCGGTCCTGCAGTTTTCACTGATACTGTTCATCATTCTTTTTGTCCCCCTTCTTCTCAACAGGCTGAAAATTCCGAGCCTTGTCAGCCTCATCATTGCCGGGGCCATTGTCGGGCCGAATGGCCTGAACCTCATGCTGCGCGACAGCAGCATCCTGCTTTTCGGTACCGTCGGATTGCTCTATATCATGTTTCTCGCCGGGCTCGAAATAGACGTGGAGGATTTCCGTAAGAACAGCGCAAAAAGCACGTTTTTCGGTCTCTATACCTTTTTTATATCCATAACACTCGGTATCGCAGTCGGCATCTGCCTGCTGCATTTTTCCCTGCTTTCTTCCATCCTGATCGGCAGTATTTTCGCTTCCCATACCCTTATTCTCTATCCTGTCGTCAGCCAGCTGGGTATCGCGAAAAACAAGGCGGTGAATATCGCGATCGGCGGCACGCTCGTTACCGATACGCTCGCGCTTCTCGTGCTCGCGGTTGTAGCAGGAATATCGAACGGCGAGATAGCCGGAATGTTCTGGATGAGGCTGCTTGTCGGGCTCACCATTTTCAGCGGGATTGTCCTTTTCCTGTTCCCGGTTATCGCGAGATGGTTCTTCAAGCGTTTCGATGATAATGTTCTGCAATACCTGTTTGTACTGGCACTTGTTTTCTTCAGCGGGTTTCTTGCCGAAGCTGCAGGAGTTGAAGCGATAATCGGGGCTTTTCTCGGAGGCCTCAGCCTCAATCGGCTGATCCCGGTAACTTCACCCCTTATGAACAGGATCAGGTTCGTGGGCAATGCCATTTTCATTCCTTTTTTTCTGATCGGTGTCGGCATGCTTATCGATATCCGGGCTGTTTTCAAGGATTATGAGACCATCCGGGTCGCGCTCGTCATTACGGTTGCCGCTTCGGTCGCCAAATATCTGTCCGCGTGGATCACCCAGAAGCTGTTCGGGTTTTCCGTGGACCAGCGTCGGCTGATTTTCGGCCTTATCAGTGCGCATGCGGCTGTTGCGCTCGCCACGGTTCTGATCGGCTACAATATCGTGACCGGGACCAATCCGGACGGCACACCCCAGAGGCTCCTGAACGAGCATGTGCTGAACGGGACGATCCTGTTCATTCTCCTGACCTGCATTTTCGCAACCGTTACTGGGCAGAAAGGCGCGCACAATATCGCTCTTGCCGAATCTGCGGATGAGGCTGCGGAAAACAGCTGCGAGATCAGCGAGGAGAGGATCCTCATGCCGCTTGGGGATGCAGTCACAATCGACGAACTGGTGAACCTCAGCGTCACGGTGAAATCACAGAAGAGCCGGAATGGCATCTATGCCGTTCATGTAGCCGATTACGGCCTTCCGGATGAGATGGTGAAAAAAACAGCGGGTGCCATCCTCGAAAAAGCCGAAGTGGCAGCTTCTTCAACCGACAACAGCCTGACGCCGATCCTGCGTTACGACCACGACGTGGTAAACGGTATAGTCGGGGTTGTCAGGGAAAGGAAAATCACGGTTCTCATCATGGGACTGCATCATAAAAAGAGCATTACGGAAAGTTTTCTCGGTCGTTCATCGGAGGATATCCTGGAGAGGTGCAATGTTACAACGATGATATACAAGGCTGTTCAGCCCCTTTCCACTATCAGGCGGACGATTCTGGTCATTCCCCAGGAAGGGGAGAATGAACCGGGGTTTTCCCTCTGGATGCAGAAAGTCGTCAACATTGTCCGCAACACCGGCAGCAGGCTTGTCATCCACGCTTCCAGACAGACCGTCGCGTGCATCAGAAAATCCGACATCTGGAAGTTTTTCATTGCCGACTACGTGCTGTTCAGGGATTGGGACGATCTGCCCTCGCTGTCGAAGGAAATCAAAAGCGATGATAACATCATCATCGTCATGAGCAGGAAGAACCGGTTGTCCTACCATCAGAAGATGTCGAAGATTCCCGCGTACCTCAACAGGTATTTTGCCGGCAACAGTTTTATCCTTGTTTATCCGGTCCAGGCAGGAATGCCTGAAGAAAAATCCGGAATATCTGCCAATGAACCGAAAAGGACGGTTTTGATTCAGTTGCGGGAAATAGGCAGACAGATCGGCAAGATCTATCGGCACAAGGAAAAGGAGGGTGATGAGCAATAAGGGGGAGAATCGTATACCTTCATTTTTTACTCATGACCGGGTCGCCGGAGGCATGTACACTGCATTTTCCGAAAAGCTGAAGGGTCAAGCTCTCGGGTTCAAAACCATTTTTCCTGCAGAGATTTTCAAGCATGTCCGAAATTGAGGGATCGGAAATTTCAATTACTTTTCCGCATTCGCTGCACACCATGTGCAGGTGATTTTCAACGCCGTACGCTTTTTCATAATGGGTGTGCTTGTGGCCCAGATCGGTCCTCGATACCAGATGGAATTTCAGCAGCAGGTCGAGTGTATGGTAAACGGTCGCTCTCGAAATGCCGACACCCCGGTTTTTCAGCTTCACGAACAGTTCATCGGCATCGAGGTGGGTATCGGAACGGTAGATTTCCTGCAATACGGCAATCCGTTCCGATGTGCATCGGAGACCATCCTCTTTCATTCTGGTCCTGAACTGGTCTTCGGCCAGCCTGGTGATCTTTGACGGTTTTTCTTTTTTTTCCATGTTCATCGTGCCTTTCGACTTGCTTTACCCCGGATCGATTGATGAGGAAATCATCGCAGAAACAGCCAAGTTCCTGTGCTGAAGGGAACATGTGCACAAGAGATGATTCCGGTATTCATCAATAAAGTTACAAATTCATCATAACCCCTGCAATGCGGGAAACTTTGCGGATAATGACCGGAAGACGGTTCATTTTTTTCCGGCAAGCGACATGATCATCCCGAGGAGCTCGCTTTTCTTGACAGGTTTGGTCAGGAATCCGCTGAACCCCGCATACAAAGCTTTTTCCCTGTCATCGGGTGACGCGAATGCGGTCTGTGCAATGACGGGAAGACCGGGACGGATCTCCCTGATAAGCCTTGTAGCATCGTAACCGTTCATGACCGGCATTTTGAGGTCCATAAGCACAAGGTCTGTTTCCGGGTGCTGCCGGACCAGTTCGACGGCTTGCATGCCGTTCGATGCGATATGGAGCGTGAACTGTTCACTTTTCAGGGTTTTTCTCAGCAGCAGGGCACTGACGTTGTCGTCTTCAGCGATGATGATGTTCAGTGCAGGTATTTCCGTGGTTTCGGGAATTACCGGTTCAATGGGGAGGGGGTCCGGCAAAGGTGTCCAGGGAAGGGTGAAAAAGAAGCGGCTTCCGCCGTTCAGGCCGGGTTCCATATGGATGATCCCGCCCAGCAGTTCGATGTAGGCTTTCGTGATGCTCAGTCCGAGCCCGGCACCTTCATGAAATTTCGTAAGCGAGGTATCCACCTGGCTGAATCGTTCGAAGATTTTCTCTTTCAACTCGAGCGGAACGCCGACGCCGGTATCGGTGACATAAAATTCGATGATCGAATCCTTTTTTTCATAGCCGAAGTCGATATGCCCTTCGCTGGTGAATTTAAGGGCATTCTGCAGCAGGTTGGAAAGAATCATCCGAAGTTTCTTCCCATCGGTGACCATATGACATTCGTTACCGGGAAGGCCGGATTTCCGGCTCAGTACCAGCCCCTTGTTTTCCGCTTCGGCCCTGTATTCGTTATACAGTTCATCAAGAATGCCGTTGAGCGGCGTTTCAGAAAGTTCGATGATCGATTCCCTGGCGTCGATCCGTGAAATTTCCATGATGTCGTTGATGAGCTTCATCATGCGTTCGCCGCTCTGCTGGATAAGTTCGATATATTCCTGCTGTTCTTCTCCTGACAGTTGCGGTTCCCTGAGCAGTTCCGAGAAACCGAGGATACCGTTCATAGGTGTCCGTATTTCGTGGCTGATGTTGTTCAGGAAGGCGGTTTTCAGCCGGTCGCTCTCTTCGGCTTTATCCCTTGAAGCGACAAGTTCGTTCCAGAGCTTTTTCTTTTCGGTAATATCTTCCTTGACGGCCACGAAATTGGTGATACATCCGTTTTCGTTCCTGATGGCGGAAATGAAAGCGTCTTCCCAGTAAAGCTCCCCGTTTTTCTTTTTGTTGTGGAGTTCGCCATGCCATACTTTTCCCGAAAGAATAGTACCCCAAAGATGCTCATAGACCTCCTGCGGCATGAGCCCGGATTTGAGGATGCGGGGGTTCTGTCCCTTTGCTTCGCTGAACGTGTAGCCGGTAAGTTTCGTGAACGTCGGGTTTACATACTCGATATTGCCGGACGGATCGGTTATAACCACGACGGCAGGGCTCTGTTCTATGGCGACGCTGAGCTTCTTCAGCTCATCTTCGGCTTTTTTCCTCTCGGTGATATCATGAAAAATGCAATAAACCAGCCATTTCTCCTTCTCCTTTATTTTCTGGCCGAATTCTTCGATCAGCCGTTTCGTTCCGTCAGATTTGCGGTGATTGACGATAAAAGTCCTTTTTTCAGCGTTTTTCCAGCCGTCGAGAAGTGATCGGACATTTTCCGGATTATCAGTATTGATATCGAAGATATTCATGCTGCACAGCTTCTCCTTTGTCCAGCCGTAAAATTCTGCGGCTGCCATGTTGGCATCCATGATTCTGCCTGTATCCGGATCGAGGACAACCATGACGGCTGAATGCTGTTCAAAAAAATTCCTGAAACGCTCTTCGCTTTCCCTGAGTTCCTGTTCGGCTTTTTTCCAGTGCGTAATGTCTCTTCCGGTAACGACGGAGCCGGTTATATTGCTATGCTCATCCCGAATGGGAGCGAAATTATAGCTGCCGATCCACCTTTCCCCGGTATCCTTGCGCTGCAGCATGTATTCGACGGCAACTCCCGTTTCGCCCTGCAGCGCTCTCGATATTGCCCACTGCTCCAGAGTTGCCGGTGTGCCGTCGGTCAGGAAAACATTAAGAAGGTCAGGGTATTCGGAAAGTTTTCTCAGGCAATCTTTCTTGTTCCCGAACCGGTGGAATGTCGCGAAAGCATTGTTGATCTCGATGAAGCGGCCTTCATTGTCGGAAATAAATACAGCGTCGCTCATGCTTTCAAGAGCGGCTTCAAGGATGGTTTTGCTTTCAAGGAGCTTCCTCTCCGCTTTATTGCGCTCGGTAACATCGTTGACGATGCAGTAGCAGACAGGTTTTTCCCTCGACCGGGTGAGGTTGCAGAATACTTCAACATCGTGCAGCGAGCCGTCAGCTGTTTTATGGATGTCGGAAAACTTTATGCTGATTCCCGTGCTGAGAGCGTTTTTTTCTTTGTTCAGGTAATCGGTCGAACGTGTCGACATTTTCCCGATATCCATTTGGCAGATCTCTCTGACAGACCATCCGTAAAACCTGGTTGCAGCCCTGTTGGCATTGATGATCCTGTTCGTCTCCACATCGATGACGAGCATGACCGACGAATGGTCTTCAAACAGCTTCCTGAAGCGCTCCTCGCTTTCTTCAAGCTGCATTTCCGCACGTTTCAGGTCGGTGATGTCTTCGACGAAGCCAAGGTAATGTGATAGTTTTCCGTCGCTTTGCCTGATCGGAATGCCTTTCGAGAAAAGCCAGTGAAGGGATCCGTCCGCATGACGTGTCCGCCACTGAAGCCTGAAGGGGAGGGCTTTTTTTGTTGCGTTTGCTATTTCTCCCATGATTCTATGCCTGTCTTCTTCGATGATGGCCTGTTTCCAGCATTCGCAGGATGGGGTGCAGGAATTTTTACTGATGCCGTAAAGTTCCCAGACGGCGTCAGACCATTTGTTGATTCCCGTTTTCAGGTCCCATTCCCAGCTGCCGGTGCCCGATTCGGAGAGGATGAAGCGGAGCTGTTCATTACCGATGAGCAGTTCTTTTTCTGTGTCCTTGTATTTCTCGATATCGGTTCCGAAGCTGACAAGGAACATTTCATCATCGACGAAGAACCGCTTTGTCGATATTCTGAACCACCTGAATTCCGGACCGCCATTGATGAGAATTCTCAGATCGGCAGTTTCTTCAGTGCCTTTCTGAATGATATCGTCAAGTTTTTCATAAGCGATTTCTCTGTCGTCGGGATGGAAAAGATCCAAGGAATTGATTCCTTTCAGGTCATCCCCATCATTTCGGGCGATAAGGTTCCGGAAATGGGAATTGCAAGAGACCACGGCGCCCAGGTTATCGTGAACGACAAATGGCCCGGGGATTGATTCCATTGCTTCGCGGTTGAACGCGCTCTGCTTTCTTGATCGGCTTTCGGCAAGTTTGATATCCGTTATTTCCTGGCTGCAGACGTAAAGTCTGTCGATGACTCCGTCTTTTCCGCGTACAGGATAAAACCAGTTCCTGAAATGTTTTCCCTGCCATTCATCATCGATATGGACCTGCTTTCCTGTTCGACATGCTTCATCAACCTTCTTTTTCCGTTCATTGTTGTCATCTGCATTCGCATCGATGAGCCTGAAAGCATTCAACCCGAGGCAAGTCTGGGGATTTTTTCCAAACAGACGGGCCCAGGCGTTATTGACGTCGAGAATCATACCGTCGCGATCGATAATCATTTTCGGATCGCTGCTCTCCCGGAAAACGATCTGGTAGGTGATGTCCTGTTGATCCTTTCTGTTTCCGGAGTTGCTGGTCATGATGATGTGAGGTTTTCTGCGAACAATTTCTGTCCAAAAAGAAACAGAACGGGAATTTTGTCCTGCATTCGCCGGCGTAGAAGTTCAACCTGCTCCAGCAGGCAGTCCGCTCGCCATAAACGCCAAGGCAACACGTTTGTTGTCCGGGGGGAATTCGTTGTTGTGTTCTATTGTTCCTTATATAATACAATGTTTACAAAAAAAATCGAATTACATCAAACAGTGTCTGCATTCGCAGGAAATACTGAGAATGGCCTCAAGTTATTATTACAAAAAAGTATAATGTTTCACTTGGAACTGCTGAAACGTATTCCCTGACGGGGTGATATCATTCAAGGGCACCTCAATTATTTCTGGTTTCCGCTCTCTTTCACGGTTTATGCCGGGATGCTTGCCTCTGAAGAACTTTTTCTATATTCACTCCGGTTTATAAAGCATGAGATTGGCGGGAGAGCGATGCCGTGTGCCGTTACTGCCATGAGTTCCGGTCTCCCTGATATTCAACAGAGCGAAGACGATGATATTACCGATCAATATTTACAGTGACGAAGTACTCAAAAAGAAGGCCCGTCCGATGAAAGGGGTTGACAGTTCGACTGCGGAGCTTGTCGCTTCGATGTTCGAATCGATGCGCAATGCTTCCGGAATAGGGCTTGCCGCTCCCCAGGTGGGACATTCGATCCGCCTGCTCGTTGTCGATGTTTCCTGCATGAAAGAGTATGCCGACGTGCAGCCGCTGGTGGTCATCAATCCCCACATCCTCTCTCTGCGCGGGGCAAACGTGATGGAAGAGGGGTGCCTGAGCGTGCCTGGCGTCGTGGGTGACGTCACCCGTCCCGCATCGATTACCCTGAAATACCGGGACGAGAATTTTACGGAACAGGTTGCCGATTTTTCCGGAATGCTTGCCAGGGTGCTCCAGCATGAAATAGACCATCTCGACGGAACGCTTTTCGTTGACAGGCTTGAAAAGCGCGAACGCCGTAAAGTGCAGGGCAAGCTCGACGAGCTTGCAGCAGGCAATGTCGAAGCCGAATACCCGCATTCCCGAGAAGTTTTTCCCGAAGCCCGGCCGGAGTGAGCCCGATGCGTGTCGTTTTCATGGGAACCCCTTCGTTTGCCGTTCCTTCCCTTCAGGCTATTGCCGCACATGATGAATTTGAAATCGTGCTTGTCGTGACCGGGCCGGACAAGCCCCGCAGGGGAAAGCACGCGGATGCGGAACCGACGGCAGTGAAGTCTGCCGCGCTCGCGCTCGGTCTGCCGGTTTATGAAACCGACGACGTCAGCGACCCGCTGTTCGAAGAGAAGGTATCGCAATGCCTGGCCGATGTCATTGTCGTGGCGGCTTTCCGGATACTGCCCCCGTCGGTCTATACAAAAGCGCGGCTTGGCGCTTTCAACCTGCACGCTTCGCTTCTGCCCGCATACCGCGGCGCAGCACCGATAAACTGGGCGATCATCAGGGGTGAACGGGAGACGGGAGTGACGACCTTTTTCCTGCAGGATCGTGTCGATACCGGCAATATCATCCTGAAAGCGAAAACAGCCATCGGGCCCGATGAAAACGCCTTCGAACTTGCGGAAAGGCTTTCGCGCATCGGGGCTGATACGGTCGTGGAGACGCTTCGACTCATCTCGAAAGGCGATGCGGCTGTTTCGAAACAGGACGATGCACTTGCCACGAAAGCTCCCAAGCTGACGAGGGAAAACACCAGGATCGTCTGGTCACAGCCTGTTTCCGCCATTCATAATTTCATCAGGGGGCTCGCCCTGAAGCCGGCTGCATGGACGATGATGGAAGGGAAGACCATGAAGATTTTCAGCGCCCGTCCTTCAGTGTTTTCCGAAGAAGCCCCGGCTGGTCCGGGGACCGTGATGATCGGAGAGGGCCGGTTCTTCGTCAGGTGCTCCGATGGCTGGATAGAGCTGCTTTCGCTGCAGCTCGAAGGCAGGAAACCCATGGATGCCGGCGAGTTCCTGCGTGGGTACCGGCAGGCAGGCGCTCCCGTCGTACTCCGTTGAACCTCGAATGCCTGCCGCCGGCTTGCGCTCTCATGCACATCCCGCCGTGCCACAATTCCATTATTTCATTATATTCCCGTTTCGCAAAATTACGATCAATCAAACGCTCTTTTTATGTCCTTTTCCGGTCCGGATGTCTCCACTCTGAGAAACTTCTGCATCATCGCACATATTGACCACGGAAAGTCAACGCTTGCCGACCGCCTGCTTGAAGTGACCAACACGCTCGACCGTACCCAGATGTCATCCGCACAGGTCCTCGACGACATGGACCTCGAGCGCGAGCGCGGCATCACCATCAAGAGCCACGCCGTCCAGATGAAATACACCGCGTCGGACAACTGCGAATACACCCTCAACCTTATCGATACGCCGGGCCATGTGGACTTCAGTTACGAGGTATCCCGCTCGCTTGCCGCCTGCGAGGGAGCGCTGCTTGTCGTCGATGCCACCCAGGGGGTCGAGGCGCAGACCATCGCCAACCTCTACCTTGCCATCGAGGCGGGGCTCGAGATCATTCCGGTGATCAACAAGATTGACCTTCCCTCTTCCGATGTCGAGGGTGTCGCCCGTCAGATCATGGACCTCACCGGCGTCGAACGGGGGGATATCCTCCAGGTATCGGCAAAAGCCGGCATCGGGATCGCCGATCTCATGGAAGCCGTCATCAGAAGAATTCCGCCTCCTGCC
This sequence comes from uncultured Chlorobiaceae bacterium, assembly GCA_903928225.1. Classification (GTDB taxonomy): domain Bacteria; phylum Bacteroidota; class Chlorobiia; order Chlorobiales; family Chlorobiaceae; genus Chlorobium. Next base: position 11,501 of record CAIYPU010000074.1, on the reverse strand, counting down.
GACAACAAGCATAAGCCTCTCCGGGCATTGATCTTCGATTCGGTTTTCGACGCCTATCGAGGTGCGGTGGTTTATCTGCGAATCGTGGACGGTGTGCTGAAAAAGGGCGACAAGGTGAGGTTTTTCGCCAGCGACAAGATTTTCCTCGCGGACGAGATCGGCACCATGAGCCTGAAACGGAACCCCAAAAACGTGCTTGAATCCGGCAACGTCGGTTATCTGATCTGTTCGATCAAGGATGTCAAGGATGCCAAAGTCGGCGATACTGTCACACTTGCCGACACACCCGCATCGGAAAGGCTCGCGGGTTACAAGGATGTCAAGCCAATGGTGTTCAGCGGCCTCTATCCCATCAATTCGAACGAGTTCGAGGACCTTCGCGAATCGCTCGAGAAACTTGCGTTGAACGATGCTTCTCTGGTCTACACGCCAGAAACTTCGGTTGCGCTGGGGTTCGGGTTCAGGTGCGGCTTCCTCGGCCTGCTGCACATGGAGATCATCCAGGAGCGCCTCGAAAGGGAGTACAACGTCAACATCATCACTACGGTGCCGAACGTCGAGTACCGCGTCGTGATGACGAACGGGGAGGTCGTGATCGTCGACAACCCATCCAAGATGCCCGATACGACACGCATCAACCAGGTCGAGGAGCCCTACGTGAGTGTCCAGATCATCACCCTTTCGGAATATATCGGCAACATCATGAAGCTCGGCATGGAGCGCCGCGGTGAATACAAGAACACCGATTACATCGACACGGCGAGGGTGATCATGCATTTCGAGTTTCCGCTCGCCGAAATCGTATTCGACTTCCACGACAAGCTGAAATCGATTTCAAAGGGTTACGCATCGATGGACTACGAGTACATGGGCTACCGCTCGTCGGACCTCGTCAAGCTGGATGTGCTGCTGAACGGCGAACCGGTCGACGCGCTCTCCATTATCGTGCATCGTTCCAAGGCATACGACTGGGGCAAGAAACTCTGCCACAAGCTGAAAGGTATCATTCCCAAGCAGATGTACGAGGTTGCCATCCAGGCCGCCATCGGCAGCAGGATCATTTCGCGCGAGACCATTTCGGCAATGCGCAAGAACGTGCTTGCGAAATGTTACGGCGGCGATATCAGCCGCAAACGCAAGCTGCTTGAAAAACAGAAGGAAGGCAAGAAACGCATGAAGCAGGTCGGCCGGGTCGAAGTTCCACAGGAAGCATTCCTCGCACTGCTCAACATCGAGGAGTGACAATGGGTGGATTCTGCCGGTAACGCTGTAGAAAAGTTGAGCATAATGGCAGGAATCGTTTGAAAAAAACGTCCTGTCTGTTAGTATCAGGAAAAGCCGGGTTTCTTTTCAACGAAAAAAAGCAATACCATTGAACACGCAGAACAGTCAGCCTGAAAAAAAACATTCGAAGGAGTGGTTCGAAGCCCTGATCATTGCGGCGATAATCGCCACCGTTCTCAGGATTTTCGTCGTCGAGTCCTACCGTATCCCGACGGGCTCGATGGAGAACACCCTTCTTGCCGGCGATTTCCTTTTTGTCAACAAATATGTCTACGGCCCGAAAGTTCCTTTCACCGATTTCAGGTTTCCCGGCCTGCACAAGGTGAACCGTGGTGAGATCATTGTCTTCAAGTATCCGAAGGACCCGTCGCTCAACTATATCAAACGCTGCGTTGCCGTCAGCGGCGACACCCTGCAGATCAGGGCGGGCAGACTGTTTGTCAACGGCCGTGAAGTGCCGCTTCCGGAGCACGGCCAGTTTATCGGCAGCAGGGCACCTGCAAACGAACCCGATTTCATGATTTTTCCCCAGTCTTCCGGTTACAACAAGGATCATTACGGGCCGATCCGCATTCCCCGCAAGGGCGATGTGGTAAAGCTCACCCAGGCGACATTCCCGCTTTATGCTTCGTTGATCGCCGGCGAAGGGCATGAAGTGAGCCTTATGGGCAGGGTGGTATTTGTCGACGGCAGCGCGGCCGACAGGTACACCGTCGAGGACAACTACTATTTCGCTATGGGTGACAACCGGGACAACAGCCTTGACAGCCGTTTCTGGGGATTTCTTCCTGAAAAGGACATCCTCGGGCAGGCAATGATGGTTTACTGGTCCTGGAACCCCGACATATCCATGTTAGGAGATCCCGTTCACAAGCTGGGCTCGATCAGATGGAACCGGCCGGGACTTTTTGTTCATTGACCGTCCGACTCTTCCGCAAGGATCCTTTCACAGGCAGAACCGACAGAAGAACGCCTGACCGAGTTGCAAAACAGTATTCCTGCAAGATCGGAAAGGGGGATTTCCATGGTGTTGATGGAGTGCGGCCTGTTGTCCGCCGAAGGAGGCACCGGACCTGTTTCGATATCTTGGAGCGTCACCGACCCAAGGGTGGTGCTGAGCATCAGGGACCTTACGGAAAGTCGGCGGCTGTTCGCCGTTTTCAGGGCATATGTTTCCTGAAGTTCTTTTTTGAAATTGCCGTTGAGAAACTGGCCGGCGGAGAGGAAGAGAAACAGATATGCCGCGGGAAAAAGCACCCCGGGCGAAACCAGGAACGCTTTCAGCCAGTTGGCGACGAAATGTTTGTCGAAACGGAAGGGGTTCATGGGAATGGCTGTTTTACAGCAGCTTTATCAGCTTCGCTCCGGCCCGGAGGAGCAACGGCAATACTGAACGATACGAAATAAATGGCTTTATTACGCTGTTACTTATAATCATTACCCGTTCATGCCTTTATGACAATTCATCAGACAGGCATATCCTACCTGCTCAAGCCCCTGGTCAGGGAGGTTCATGCCGACACGGAGACCCCGGTATCCGTATACCTCAAGCTTCAACGACCGAATTCATGCCTTCTTGAATCGGTCGAGGGGGAGGAGTACCTTGCGCGTTTTTCCTATATCGCCATCGATCCTGTCGCCATTCTGAAGGGGTCGGTCGATGGTCCTGCCAGCATCGAAATTTTCAACGAGAAATTCGGCGGGCTCCGTGCCCTTGCAGATGGGGAGGCCGACCTGCGCAGCAAGATCGACCGATGCCTCGCTGCTTTCGACAGCGAGGTGATCCCGCGAAAAAAAAACGGTACGCCGCAGATGATCACGTCGGGCGTATTCGGGTATTTCAGCTACGATGCGATGCATCTTATCGAAAGGATCCAGAAGCCGGAATTTCCCGATCCGGCAGGCATGCCTGACATAATGCTGCTTTTCTGCGATACGCTGGTTATTTTCGACAATATCATGCGCAAGGTTTTCATCGTGTCGAACTATCTCGATGAATCCGATAAATCCGAGGCACTCCGGAAAATCGACGAAATAGCCGAACGGATGTTCAGGCCGCTGACGAGGGACGATATCGCTTTCAGGCCCGAACAGCCGGAGGCGGTGGTCTCTAACACGGAGCGCGAAGATTACCTGCAGAAAGTGCTCAGGGCAAAAGAGTATATCGTCGCGGGCGATATTTTCCAGGTGCAGATTTCCCAGAGACTCCGCCGGAAGCTCAACACCCGCCCATTCGATGTCTACAGGATGCTGCGAACCGTAAACCCTTCACCATACCTATATTTCTACGATCTCGGTGATTTCCACATCGTAGGCTCCTCGCCGGAACTTCTGGTAAAGGTGGAACGGGACCCGTCCGGACGCAGGATGGTAGACACCAGGCCAATTGCCGGGACACGGCACCGCGGCAGCACCTGGGAGGAGGATGAACGTATTGCGAAGGAGCTCCTTTCCGATGAGAAGGAACTGGCGGAACATCTCATGCTTATCGACCTGAGCCGTAACGATATCGGAAGGATCGCCAAAATTGGCACTGTCGAGACGAACGAGATGATGGTGATCGAGAAATACTCCCACGTGATGCATATCGTCAGTAATGTGCGCGGGGAACTCAGGGACGATCTGGGGACAATGGACGCTTTCTGGTCCTGTTTTCCAGCCGGTACGCTTACCGGTGCGCCGAAAGTGCGGGCAATGGAGATCATTTACGAACTCGAGAAGGAGAAACGCGGGCTTTACGGCGGAGCCGTGGGCTTCCTCGATTTCAAGGGAAACCTCGTGACCGCGATTGCCATACGCACCATGGTGATAAAGGACGGGACGATCTATTTCCAGGCAGCCGGCGGTATCGTGGCCGATTCCAGGCCCGAGTCTGAATACGAAGAAACCATGAACAAGATGAGGGCCGGCCTGACAGCCGTCCAGAATATTGAAACGATAGCGAATTCACAGCAGGGCTTCTGAACAAATAAACAGAGGTTCCCGGTAATGACTAAATAAAAACAGGTGCAACGATGAAAAAGAAGCATACCACCGCAAAATACCTGCTTCTGGTTTTTGCAGGCCTTGTTCTTGGAACTGTTGTTTTTTCCAATCTGGAGTTCAGGTTGGGTTCCGGAGGTTTCATGCTATCGGCGAAGCCGAATTTCGCGACAGCGAAAAACAATTTCGAGAATTATCCGACCCAGACGCTGAAAAGTTTCAATGAAGCATTTGTCCAGATTGCGGAGTCGGCGACCCCCTCGGTCGTCACTGTTTTTACCGAAAAGAAAATGAACGAAAGGGTCCTCCTGCCGTTCAATTTTTTCGGCAATCCCTTCGATGACATGTTCGGCAACCCCCGCAGGTCTCCGGGCAACGGCCGAGGAAACGTGAAGCGCGGACTGGGCTCCGGCGTGATCGTGACGGAAGACGGTTACATCCTGACGAACAACCATGTCATAGACGGTGCCGACCAGATATACATCAGGACTTCCGACAACAGGCGGATCGATGCGAAAATCGTTGGCACTGACCCGAAAACGGACCTTGCCGTCATCAAGGTCAACGTGAAAGGCCTGAAGCCTTTGCCGTTCGGTGACAGTGACAGGCTGCGTGTCGGCGAATGGGTGATTGCCATCGGAAGCCCTCTCGGCGAATCGCTCGCACGGACGGTTACCCAGGGCATCGTGAGCGCCAAAGGACGTGCCAATGTCGGTCTGGCTGATTACGAAGACTTCATACAGACAGATGCAGCGATAAACCCCGGAAATTCGGGAGGCCCCCTGATAAACATCAACGGCGAGCTTGTCGGTATCAATACCGCCATCGCAAGCCGTACTGGCGGGTTCGAAGGCATAGGGTTCGCGGTCCCGTCCAATATGGCCAGGCAGGTGCTGACATCGCTCATCACGACCGGCAAGGTTTCGAGGGGATATCTTGGCGTCACGCTCCAGGACATCGATGAAAATCTTGCAAAAGGGCTTCGTCTCCAGAAAACGGAGGGTGTTCTTGTAGGAACGGTGGTCGAGGGCAGCCCCGCCCAGAAAAGCGGTATCAGGACCGGTGACGTGCTGCTTGAATGCAACAGCACGAAGATTACGGACAGTGCCGAACTGCGCAACTGGATAGCGGCACAGTCTCCGGGCACAGGCGTCACGCTGAAAGGGCTCAGGGATGGACGGCCCATCGTTTTCCAGGTCAGGCTTGATCCTCTGCCGTCAAAGGAGCTCGCGGCATCCAGGTCGCAGCCGAAGGCCGGGGCGGTTTCCGCCCTTGGTTTCAATGCCGAGGAACTGACGGCTCAGACAGCGGCCCGGCTCAACCTGAAGCAGGGTGAAGGCAAGGTTGTCATCACCGCGGTCGAACCTTCATCGAATGCCGCCATGGCCGGTATCCGGCCGGGCGACGTCATTCTTTCGGTCAACAGGCAGCCCGTTGCTTCATTTGCTGCATACAGCGCACTGGTGAAAAGCATCAGGGAAGGAGACCTGCTCTTCCTGCTTGTCGAGCGTGGCGGGAACAGGATCTATTTTGCGTACAATGTCTAAACTTTTTTGCCGGAAGGAATAAGAATCGTACATTTATTGGAAGTAAAGTCAGCTGATCCGTGCTGACTTTACTTTTTTTTGTATCGTTTACCTGGCCGGTTAAAGCATGATTTTCAAGGTTTTTACCTTTCAAACAACAAAAGCGCGAGAGAGATGAGCGACAGAATTTACCTGACCAGGGACGGTTACAACCGGCTTAAGGACGAGTTGTATGTGCTGGTGCATGAAACCAGAAAGGAAGTTCTGGAGAAAATAGCGGAGGCCCGTTCCCATGGTGACCTGAGCGAAAATGCGGAATATGATGCTGCACGCGAGGAGCAGTCCCAGACCGAAGCCCGCATCGCTGAAATCGAGAACAAGCTTGCGTCAGCCAGCATTCTTGACCCGAAGCAGATCAAAACCGACAAGGTCTATATCCTGACTTCCGTGAAATTGAAAAACCTTGACGACCAGCAGGAGATTATCGAGTACACGCTCGTTTCATCGGAAGAGGCCGATTCCGACCTCGGCAAGATATCCGTGCGCTCTCCTGTCGGCAAGTCGCTCATCGGCAAGACAGTGGGGGACAAGGTAAGCATCAGGGTTCCGAGCGGAGAACTGCATTACCAGGTCCTCGACATTTTTGTTAAATAAATCTGTTTCAGCTTTGCCCGATCAGCCGGTCAATGTTCAACACTGTATGGAGAATCCCATGAAAAGAATCTTCCTTTTGCTCCTCAGCATCTTTATGTTCTCATTTACAGCAGCAGCGAAACAGCCGGTCTCTTCCCTGAAGCCGACTGTTTCTCCGTGTCCGATGATGGGAGGGATGCAGATGTCCTGCCCGATGTCCGGAGTGATGCAGACGATGGTCGAGGTTATGAAAATTGAGCAGAAGCTCCTCGGAGACAGCAAGGGTATTGATAAAAATGCCCTGAAGGCGGAGCTGGAGCAGAAAATATCGTTGCTTGACAAGCAGATGGCAGACATGAAATGCTGCATGCCTGCCACCCAGATGACCCAGGTGCCTTCAGCCGGTGCGCCGGTACCCTGTCCGATGCAGAACGGCATGCCGTGCAACATGACGCTCCAGCCCCTGAAATAATCCTGTTTTTTCCTTCAGGGAAGAACAAAGAGAAGCCCGGAGTTTTCCGGGCTTCTCTTTTTCCCGTTGGAAAAAGTCCCGAGAAATCCGCGCTTTTTTTATATTCAGATGCCTGTTTTTTCCTCAACGCTGCCCAATGGCTGCGGACAGGCAAGGAAAGGGGACGGTAAGATGCAATTTATCAGTATCTTACGGGTTTATCCCGGAGAGTATGCGGCAAACAGGTGAAAATCTTAACCAGTTATTGTATATGGGTAAACGTCAGATCATTTTTCGCCAGGACAAGATCGGCAACAATCAGGAACTGCTGAACCGTGAAGTGAACCTGGTGACCACTGAAAACAGGGTGTGGCACGGCAGGGTGATCGCAGTCAGTGAAGGGGATATCAGGCTCAGGGACGACCGCTCCGGCAAGCATAAATTTGCCGTTTCAGAGATCGACAGGATTTTTCTCGACGTTAAAACAGATTATTAAGTCATGCGTAAAAAAATAGTTGTCGGCAACTGGAAAATGAACAATACCATCGCCGAATCGACAAAACTGGCGGGCGAACTGCTTGCACAGCTTGGCGAAGGTTTTTCAGGCTGCGAGGTAGGAATCGCGCCGACTTTTCCTGCATTGCAGCCTGTCGGCGCACTTCTTGAAAACAGCCCGGTGCATCTTGTGGCGCAGAACTGCCATTACGAAAACGACGGAGCCTATACCGGTGAAGTATCGGCAAGGATGGTAAAGGCTGCCGGATGCACCTATGTCATCATCGGCCACTCCGAACGCCGCCAGTATTTCGGCGAGACCAACGCCACGGTGAACCTCAGGGTGAAGAAAGCGCTGAGCGAAGGTTTGAAAGTGATCATGTGCGTAGGCGAAACGCTCGATGAGCGCGAAGCCGGGGTTACCGGAGCCGTCGTGTCCTCCCAGGTCAGGGAAGGGCTCGAGGGGATCGACGATATCAGCGACCTGGTTATCGCCTATGAACCGGTTTGGGCCATCGGTACCGGCAAGACCGCCTCTTCCGCCCAGGCCGAGGAAGTTCACGACCTGATCCGTACCGTCCTTGTAAAACTGTATGGAGAATCCGTCGCTTCCGCTATCCGCATCCAGTACGGCGGAAGCGTGAAACCCTCCAATGCCGCCGAACTTTTTGCCATGCCGAACATTGACGGCGGCCTTATCGGCGGAGCAAGCCTCAACGCCGCCGACTTTGCGGCTATCGTCAATGCCGCCAGGTGAGGACTCAGAACTGAGTGCTGAGGACTGAGTGCTGAGGACTGAGTGTTTGGCATTGGGTAATGGGTTCTGGGGAACTTGGTAATGGGTGATGGGGAAATCAGGACTGAGGACTGAGTGCTTAGGACTGAGTTCCCCACTCCCAACATGCCGCCCCTGCGGAACTGAAACCCAAATTTATTTTACCACTCTATCCAGGGGCTGGCACCCTTGGCTACCAATATCCCGCCCCTACGGGGCTATCTTTCCCACTTTCCACTCTCCACTTTCCAGATCCCCCAGTCCCCAGCACTCATTGCTCATTGCTATTCCTCGCCCCTCAGTCCTCAGCACTCAGTCCTGATTTCCCCACTCTCCAAATTCCACTCTCCAAATTCCACTCTCCAAATCCCACTCTCCAAATCCCACTCTCCAAATCCCACTCTCCAAATCCCACTTTCCAGATTCCCCAGTCCTCAGCACTCAGTCCTCAGTCCTGAGTTCCCCCCCATCTCCTGCACTTCCCTTGATTTTTTCATCGAGCAGAAATCAATACCGTTCCATACTGAAAGAATGTTTTCAATAGTCAACAAATACGGCCTTTTACGGACTTTTCGCTGTGTCGTATTGAAAGACTACGCGCAATAGACTGCGCCGTGCTTGTTATTTATTTGTGACTTTGTTATTTTGTATTTGTTTGCCGATGTTGCTGCGCGGAAGACCTGGGAAACGCTCCTTAAGCTGGAGAAGTGACTGGCCAACATCGGCAAGCATATATGTAGTTGTTGTCATAAAGCCGGTTGCCGACGGCGAAATTTTTTTAATCCTGCTGTTCGGGGCGGCAACCCTGAGCGGCGGGATTTTATTTTTTACGACAATGCGAGGGACAAAAGAGTTTTACGATCTGATGGAAAGGTTTGAAAAAGACGTACGCAACCTTTGCCACAGTAAGGTTGTGAAGCGGGAGCCTGTTTCTGACAATATACCGAAGAGTGTATTCTACACTGACGGTATTGTCAATGAGCTTTTCCGTGCTTACATGATGGGTTACGCATATTCAAAAGCAATACACAAGGACGGCGACGCATGACAATCGAGGAAATCAAGGCATACAGGGAAGAGGAGAAGCGCAAAAAAATATGGCTCAAGCGTGAAACACAGCAAATGATACTGCGAATGGTCGCGGAGCAAAAAGCTGCGGCGGAGATACGCTCCACGCTCGAAGCAAGGGTTAAACTATTTGATCGCATATCCAGGAATGGATGCGACGCGACGATCACGGAACCATGAACGTCTATCTCCGCACTCGACGGATAGCAGGGCCACGCCTTTCCTTCTACCTCGACTTTTACCCGGATAATGGCAGGCGCTTCACCAAGTCGCTTGGTCTGTCAATTCCCGAGAAGCCGAAGAATGTTCTGGAGCGGGCACAGGTTGCTGAAGTAACCGCAGAGGCGAAGAGAAGACAGGCGGAAGCATACACTCAGGCTGCCCATGGCATCACACCGGGGACGGCATCATCTGTTACAGTGGCGGAGTATTGCTTACAGATAGCCGGAACGAAAAAGAAAAGCTCTACCAGCTGGAAATGGAAGCACCTCGAAAAGCATCTTTCTCTTTCCGGTATCGGGCGGATCCATCTTGCTAAGCTATCGCCTGCAGAATGCACGAAGTTCCGGACGTACCTGCTCGGGGAACTCATGGAATCATCCGCATCGGTGGTCCTGTCGAGTTTCCGGACAATGCTCCGGCAAGCCTATAACGATGAGATCATAAAGCGGGACCTGTCGGGAAAGATCAAGCCGATCAAACGAAACATGTCCGAAGTGCAGTACCTGGACCAGTCAGAACTCGACCGGCTGCTTTCAACACCGATCGACGACCGGGAAATCCGCAGGGCATTCGCTTTTTCCTGCATGACAGGTTTGAGGTTTTCGGACATCAAGGAGCTCGACTGGGGAACCGTGAAAGATTTCGGGCCCGGAACACTTTCGGTTATCCAGTACCGCATAATAAAGACCGGTCGCAAGCATGAGATTTACATGGACGAGCAAACAAGGGAATGGCTTGGTGCTCATGGAAAAGGCAAGGTTTTCAATCTGCCATCACAGCAGACCGTGAACGCGAAGATTGACAAGTGGGCAAAGTCCGCCGGTATCGAAAAAAAGGTCCGGTATCATGTCAGCCGTCATACCTACGGGACACTGGCGCTCTTGAAGCTCGGGAACCTGAAACTCGTTGGCGACCGCATGGGGCACACGACGACACAGCAGACGGAAGTATATGCCCGCATCATCGACGACCAGAAGAAGCTGGCCGCAGGCGCGGTAAAAACATCGGCGCGGGTCGATATGCCGGACATCAGGATTGTGAAAAAGGCGGAATAATCATAAACGGAGAAGGATATGGCAAGCGGAAACAGGTTCGGGTGCGGTACGATATTCTTCGTGTTTTTTGTTGTTGCGGTAATTGGTGGCAGTTGCAGCAAGCAAGACGAGCCGCAGACGATGGAGCAGAAAATTACCGAATGGAAGAGCAAGGACAACAGCGGCATGGCTTATGCCGTCATGCAGGACTATGTAAAGAAAAGGCTGAAATCTCCGGCTTCGGCAGATTTCCCGTGGAGCGGTGAAGATGGTGTTTCGATTGTTCCGCTCGGTGATCAGGAATACCGGATTCTTGGCTACGTTGACGCTCAGAACTCTTTCGGTGCGAAATTGCGAACCCGATACATCGGTATAATCAAGAACACAGACATGGGCCAGTGGCAACTCAAGGAGCTTGCCATATTGGAATAAACGAACAAGCCCGGCGGTCAACCGGGCTTTTCACTTGTGGGGTGGGGGAGGTGCAACGCCTTTTACTGCTCCGGTTGCTTGGATTGAAGTGCATTAAAGATACTGAATGCATTGAATAGGTGCTTTGCGGCTTGCAGCATCATTTCATCATCTTTTCCGCTATCTCCTTTCTCATACATGCACCCTTCGCCGTAAAGATACCACCTCCCGCTCACGCCGAGAGCAATTATCTGGTTGATTAAGTTGCTCGGCTTCTTGCCACCAGATACGTTTACATAGTTACTGACAGCCTTCCTGTCAACACCAAGCATTTCACCGAAAGCCTCCTGCGTAACGCCTTTATCCTTTATGATACGCTGAAGGTTTCTTCCGATTTCTTCTTCAGCCAGCAAGTTTTTCATGAATATTTTTCTCCTATGGTAATTATTTTTGTTGACAATGTCTTTAAAAGTGTTTACATTTGAATAGATGTTGAAAACAAATTTAACAACAAAAATGATACCAAAGGTTCAGAATATCGACCACCGAAGCCTGCTAAAGGGGATAGTGTCAGAGGTTACGGAGGAATTGCGAGGCAAAGGCGAAGAAATCACAATTCA